>CALNBE010000203.1 GCA_937874455.1 uncultured Opitutia bacterium
AAACCGGGAGGGTTTTGTGGCGGAGGCCCATGATGATGCCGTCTTCCGTCTCGGCGGTGACCTCCAGGCAGTCGGGCAGGGTTTCCCGCTCGACGATGAGCGAGTGGTAGCGGGTGGCGAGGAAGGGGTTGGGCAGACCGGCGAAAAGGTCGGTGTTGTGGTGAAAGATCGGGGAAGTTTTGCCGTGCATCAGGTGCGGGGCGCGGATGACTTTCCCTCCGAAATATTGCCCGATGCTCTGGTGGCCGAGGCAGACGCCGAGGACCGGTTTTTTCCCGGCGAAGGCGGCGATCATGTCGATGCTGACACCGGCTTCGCTGGGCGAGCAGGGGCCGGGGGAAATCATCACCCGGTCGGGGTTGAGCGCCAGCGCCTCCTCGACGGAAATCTCATTGTTGCGAAAGACGCGCTGCTCGACGCCCAGTTGACCGAAGTATTGGACGAGGTTGTAGGTAAAGGAGTCGAAGTTATCGATGACGAGCAGCATGGGCGGAGGAGGAGAAAATGCGCGGACGGCTGGTTGAGTCAAGGCGCGGAGGAAATCGTGGCGGAGGAAAATCAGCGGAGGGATTCGTGCATGGCGCGGAGCTTGGCGGCGGTTTCGCGCAATTCCTCCTCCGGGGAGGAACCGGCGACGATGCCGGCTCCGGCGAAGAGTTCGGCGCGGTTTTCGCGGAGCAGCGCGCTGCGGAGTCCGACGAGGAAACGGCCCTGTCCGGCGGCGTCGAACCAGCCGAGGCAGCCCGCATACAGGCCGCGCGGCGCGGGTTCGATGCGGGCGATGGCGGCGCGGGCGGCGGCGGAGGGAACACCGCCGACGGCGGGAGTCGGGTGCAGGGCGGCGGCGACGTCGAGCAGGTGGATTTCCTCCGGGACGGCGGCGACAATGGGCGTGCGCAGGTGCTGGACGTTGGAAAGGGCGACGAGCCGCGGCGTGTTTTCGGCTTGGGCATTGATGCCGATGGACTGCAGCCGGTCGAGGATGGTGCGGGCGACCAGCGCGTGCTCGCGCTGATCCTTGTCGCTGTCGATCAGCCCCGCGCCGAGCCGGGCGTCGTCCCCGGCATGGCGTCCGCGGGCGGCGGTGCCGGCCAGTGCCTCGGTTTGTAAATTTCCTCCGCGGAGGCAGGCCAGTCGTTCGGGCGTGGCGCCGAGAAAGACGGCGGGACCGCCGTTGGCGAAGGAAAAAGTGTGGCAGGAGGGGAAGCGTTCGCGGAGGGCTTCCAGGGTGCGGGCAAAGGAAAACGGCTGTTCGCGGGTTGCTTGAAAAGTGCGGGCGAGGACGACTTTTTGGCATTCGCCGCGGGTGATGACGTCGAGGGCTTGGCGGACACCGTCGGCATACCAGCCACCTCCGGTTTCCCGCAGCACGGGTGGGGATGCTGTTTCCTTTGCCGCGCATCCGGTTTTTTCCTCCGCGCCGCCGTATTCAAAATGCCGATATCGCTGGTGGGCGGCGAGAATGCGCTCCGCGATGGCGTTGAGATCGGAATCGGGCGCGATCAGGACATTGGCGACGGCGGTGTAGGCGCCCTCGCAGCGGGCGACTTGCCAGCGGGGAAGGAAAACACCGGCGGGGGAAAACTCGCCGCCGGCAGTTTCGTCCTCGAAAGTGAAGCCGCAAAAGAAATGCGGCCCGGCGAACGGCGCGTCAATGTCGCCCGCGTGGATGGCGTGGGCGAGCAGTTGCCGGGCGTGGTCGCGGGCGCGGAGGAAACGGCTTCCCCCGGAAAAAGTCGCGGCATCAAGCGCGTCAATGGCGGCCACGGCCAGATCTCCGGCCGGGTGTTCGAAGTAGGCGTGCCAGTCGGCGGGATTGTGCGCGGACTGGAGGACGGCCAGGGGGTCGATATGGCGGACTCGGAGCGTGATGCTCAGCAGTTGCGGGTGGTTTTGCTCGCGGGCCCTCTCTGCGCACAGGGCGAGGAGGAGGCGCAGATCCTCGTGCTCGTGGCCGGGGCGGTGCTGGCCGGGAATGTCGAGCATGAGGCGAGGGCGTGGAGGAAAACGCGGGCGGCGTTATTGGGCCGCGGGTTTTTCCTCCTCGATAATTGGCGGGAAGAGGATCGCCTTTTCGGCGAGTTTGGCGCCGACGGCTTTTGCGGACCAGTCGAGCTGCCCGGCAAAGGAATCGGCGGCGGGCAGGCCGAGGTTTTTCTGCATCTCGGCGCTGATGCGTGGCATGACCGGGGTGAGGGCGACGGCGGTGAGCCGCAGACCCTCGGCGATGTGGGCGAGGCAGCTTTCGAGCCGGGCGCGGTCGGCGGGATCGGCGGATTTGCCGAGCTTCCACGGCGCGCGGCTTTCGATGTAGCGGTTCATGGCGCGGACGAAATTCCAGAGGGTTTCGAGCGCGGTGTGGAATTGGTAGCCGCTGGCCAGATCGAGGTATTGCGGCGCGGTTTTTTCCCAGAGCGCGCGCAGTTCCTGCTCCAGATTTTCATCAGCTGCGGCGGCGGGAACAATTCCTCCGCA
>CALNBE010000204.1 GCA_937874455.1 uncultured Opitutia bacterium
CACGACCGCCTACGGGGTGCGCCGCTGGTTCGAGGTCGCCGACGCCGCGGGTGACGACGAGGCGGATGTAGCCGTTTTTCACGCCGTTGCGGCGGCAGGATTCGACGGTGGCCTCGGCGATTTCCTGGCGGGACCAGGGCATCTTTAGCGCGATACCCTTGGCCGAGTATTCGAGGCGCTCCAAGTGCTCGTCGAGTTTGAAGATGCAATTGTCGTAAACGCGGATGCCCTCAAAGATGCCGTCGCCGTAGAGGAGACCGTGGTCAAAGACAGAAATCTTCGCATCAGCCTTCGGATAGAACTTACCGTCGATATAAACTTCCATGGTGAGATTTGGTTGAGAAAGGAGCAATTGTGCCAGCGGACGGAGGAAACTCCAGCGTGAAAAGCATGGTCAGCGCAGGCTTTGGACGAATTTTTGAATGATGCCGCCAAAGGCACCGTTGGAGAAAAAGACGACCAGGGCGGGCTGGGAGGCGGAGGCCGGAGCGACGGTTTCTTGCAGGTGGCGGAGCAAATCCTCGTGGTCGTGCGCGGCAACGGCGGTTTTTCCCTCAGCCTGAAGCGCGGAGGAAATGGCGGCGGTGTCGAGGCAGTCGGCGCCGTATTTTTCGGCGCGGTGGACGGGGGCGAGGAAAACGGTGTCGGCAAGGGAAAGGGCCTCCTGAAACTGGTTTTGCAGGACTTTGCGCACGGCGGTGTTGCTGCGCGGCTCGAAGGCGGCGACGAGCCGGTGGCGCGGGTAACGCGCGCGGAGGGACTCGAGCGTGGCGGCGATGGCGGTGGGGTGGTGGCCGAAATCCTCGATGACCACGAGCCGGTCGGAGTCGATGTGTTTTTCCTGGCGGCGCTTTACGCCTTGGAAAGTGGACAGGGCCGCGGGGGAAAATTGCGGCGGGTTTTTGGGGTGCAGGGCGAGAGCGGCGGCGGTGGCGGCCATGGCGGCGTTGCGGGCGTTGAAGAGGCCGGGCAGACTCCAGCGGACGGCGGCCCAAGGCTGGTTTTTCCAAGTCAGGGAAAAAGCGGAACCGGAGGAATCCTCGGAGAAGTTTTCGATGCGGACGTCGTTGTGTTTGCCGGTGCCGACGCGAAGGATTGGGCACCAGGAGACCGCGGGGAGAATTTGGGCGACGTTGGGGTCGTCGCCGTTGGCGATGATGGCGCCGTTGCGCGGGACCAGGCGGGCGACGTGGGAGAAGGTGCGAAGGATGTCGGGGAGGTCGCGAAAGATGTCGGCGTGGTCGAACTCGACATTGTTGATGAGGAGAAGGGTTGGCAGGTATTGGATGAATTTGCTCCGCTTGTCGAAGAAGGCGGAGTCGTATTCGTCGCCCTCGATGACGAAGGCCCCGCCGTCGTGCCCCGGCGCGGTGCCGCTGGGGAGGTCGAGCGGCACGCCGCCGATCAGGTAGCCGGGGTCGGTGCCTTGGGCGCGGAGCAAATGGGTGGTGAGGGCGGTGGTGGTGGTTTTGCCGTGGGTGCCGCTGACCACGATGTTTTGCCGGCGGTTAAGGATGTGGAGGCGGAGCAATTCGGGGAGGGAAACGTAGGGCAGGGCGCGGGTTTCCAGGAGCCATTCCACCTCGGGATGCCCGCGCGAGGCGACATTGCCGATGACGACGAGGTCGGGGTGGAGTTTTTCAAGGCGAGTGGCATCCCAGCCTTCGAGAATGGTGATGCCTGCGTCGCGGAGCAAATCGGACATTGGAGGATAGACGCCGGTGTCGGAGCCGCTGACCGTGTGACCGAGGGCGCGCATGAGCAGGGCGGCGTTGCCCATGGCGGTGCCGCAGATGCCGAGAAAGTAAATGTGCATGGGAAATTTTGGTTGGGAATGGGAATGCGCGCCCGGTGGTTTATTCCAACAAAAAACCGGCGCGAAGGGCGCCGGTGTTGGAGTTGCCGAAAGCGAGGCCGCGTTTTTAGGCGGACGCGGTTTTGGGCAGCTCGGTGGAAATGTCGACCTCGTGCGGGTGATTGCGTTTTTCCTTTTCCAAGCGATGCCGACGGCGGATTTGGCGGGTGAGTTTTTCGGCCAGGGTGTCGATGGACTTGTAGAGATCGTCGGATTCGACGCTGACCACGATGTCCGGCCCGCTGAGCTCGATGTGGCCTTTGGCGATGAACTCTCCCTGACGTTTGCGCGACGGCTGGTATTCGAGTTCGATGTTCAGACGGATGATGCGTTCATTATGTTTAAAGAGTTTGGCCATCTTATCATAGACGCAGTTTTTGAGTGCTTCAGTGAGTTCGAGGTTGAGTCCCGAGATGAGGATGGTGTCGTTTTGCATAGGTTAATCTCCTTTTTTTAGGGTTGGCTTTGCCGGGGAATGCCCGCTCCATTTTCCCATGATGTTTTCGCCCAGTGAATCCGAGGCCAAGTTTTTCAATCGCTTCGCAGCGGTGGTTGTCACCGGAGGATCATCGGGAATTGGAAATGAGTTCCTCAAAGCACTGAGCACGCTATGTCCGGCGGCGGTGGTATGCAACCTTTCTCGCACGCAACCCGACAATTTTCCGGCGAGCGCCCGGCATTTGCATGTGAAATGTGATTTAACGCAAGAAGCGGAGTTGATGGCGGCGGTGGACGCGGTGCGCGAAAAAATTTCCTCCGCGCCAGCGGGGCCGGTGTTGTTGGTGAACAACAGCGGGTTTGGCGGCTACGGGACTTTTCCCGCTCCTGGGTTGGCGCGCAACATGGCGATGCTGGCGGTGAATGTGCTGGCCCCGGTGCATTTGACCGGATTGTTATGGGAAGAATTGAGCGGCCGCGGCGGCTGGGTGGTGAATGTTTCCTCGATTGGCGGCTTCCAGCCCACGCCTTTCATGGGGGTCTATGGAGCGGCGAAAACTTTTGTGCTTCACTGGAGCCTGGCCTTGAACGCGGAGGGAAGGAAAACGGGGGTGCGGGCACTGGCGGTTTGCCCGGGCGTGACCCGGTCGGCTTTTTTCAAGAACGCCGGTTATGGGGAGGAGCAAGTGCCGGGAAGCACGCAGACGCCGGAGCGGGTGGTGGCGGAAAGTTTGCGGGCTCTGGCGCGGGGAAAAAGCATGGTGGTCACCGGGTGGGTGAACAAGTTGAGCGTGTTTTTTAGTGCCCGCTTGCCCAAGCCCGTTTCGGCATTTTTTGCTTATCATGCGATTGACCGTTTACGGATGAAGGGGGTTGCCGGAAGGGCGGAGGATGACTTAAGTTGATTTTAATGTTTGCAAAACGGTCCGGCTGCCTCATTTTACCTTTCAGTTTTTAGACCTTCAACCTGCCGAAATCTTTTTATTGCCATGAAAGTTCTTAGCCCCGTAACAACTGTATTAGTCGCTTCTGTTTTTGCCACCGCCACCGCCTATGCCGCAGCACAGGCTGGAGGGATTGAAGCAGGAGCTGTTTCTGGAACCGCGACCTATGTGAACGCGGAAGGTGTTCGAGTCCAAGTTATGCCTGGGCAGAAGATTCCTGCGGGAGTTCTTTTGGAAACTGGGCCGAATTCGACCTTGGAGTTGTTTTTGTCAAACGGTGCAAAGGTTGTGTTGCAACCGGGAACTCAGTTGCGCATCACCAATTTTACACAAGATGGCAATGGCGGATCCGTTCCGACCAGTGGATTTGCGGGCATCGCATCAGAGCCGACCTCCTCTAGCCTGCAATTGCAATTGGGCAAGGGTGGGGTTGTGGTAGACGCCAGCAGGCTGAATCCGCTCTCGCAGCTTCAGGTTAAGACCCCGTTTATCACCGCTTCGACGAACAGCGCAGTCTTTTCGTTGGAAATGGCTGGAGCCCGGCAAATCGTCAACACGGTGAGCGGGGTTGTTTCGGTGCAGCAGGCGGCGACTATCGGTGCGTCGATCAACGTGCCAGAAGGCAAATCTGCCGTTTTTGCTTATTCTACGAATGAACAGGGGGAATTGGTGGTGGCGCCTCCAGTGATTTCCAACATTTTGCCGACAACGCAGGAAACCATTGTGGATGCGGTTACTTCCAGACCCGTGGTTCCGACTTCGGTCAAGGCTCCCGCAGTAGGTGAAGAACCTGCGGATGACGATGAGCCGTTTGAAAATATTATTGATAATTCTTTGCCGACGAACAGCCCGAATGGTGAAGGTCCAATGGGTTAGAAGAGGGAATTGTTTTCTTTGAAATCCCGGTTTCGCCGGGATTTTTTTTGTTCTCCTTGCACCTTTCTTCCCAGTAACTAGCTCCTTGGTCATGCAAAAAAAGGGTGGCATGTTTATCAGCTTTGAAGGCAGCGAGGGCGCGGGGAAATCGACGCAAATACGCCTGTTGGAGGAGTATCTGTTGGCGCAAGGGCGGATCGTGCGAGTGGTCCGGGAGCCCGGAGGAACTTCTTTGGGAGAGGATGTTCGACAAATCCTGAAGCATGCGGCATATGGCGCTTCGCTTGGCGCGGAAGCGGAGTTGCTGCTTTTTGCGGCCAGCCGGGCGCAATTGGTGCGGGAGGTTGTATCTCCCGCCCTGGATCAAGGCCAAATGGTGCTGAGTGACCGTTTTACGGATTCCTCGGTTGTTTACCAAGGCTGGGGCCGGGAGTTGTCGGTGGATTTTATTGAGGTGCTGAATCGTTTTGCGACGCGGGGCACTGTGCCTGATCTGACAGTGTTGCTGGATTTGCCAGTGGAGGAAGGATTGCTTCGGGCTCGGCAGCGGGGTGGCAAGGCAGATCGGATGGAAAGCATGGAAAATGCCTTTTATGAACGGGTGCGCGCTGGCTATTTGAACTTGGCGGCGGCGGATCCGGGGCGTTTCTTGGTGATGGATGCTCGGTTACCCCAGGCGGCTATTGCGGCAAAAATTCGGGAAGAAATCCGAAAACGGGAGGAGTCCGAGCATGCGTGAGGCCGCGGAAGTTGTGCTGTTGCGGGCGTTGGAGGCCGGGCGGATGCCGCATGGCGTGCTGCTTTACGGTGCGGAGCTGGCGAAGCTGGAACAGAGCTGCCTAGGGCTGGCGGCGCGCCTGCTGACAGTGGAGGAAGCCGTGGTGGCGACGCATCCGGATTTTCACGTGTTGCGCCCGGCGAACAAAATGCGGCGCATTAACGTGGAGGATACCCGGCAGATCGTCCGTCAAGTGCAGCATTCAACTGTGGCGGGCGGACAAAAGGTGGTGGTGGTTTATGAAGCGGATCGCATGAGGGATGATGCGGCCGACACTTTTCTAAAAACGCTAGAGGAACCGCCGCCGGGATGCACCCTGTTTTTGCTCAGCACGCGGCCGACGCATTTGTTGGACACCGTGCGCAGTCGTTGTCTGCAGTTTCAAGTGCGGACGGCGGAGCCGGAGGCGCGGCATCCGGAATGGGTAGCTTGGTTGGATGATCTGCAAGGATGGATTTCCCGGGCCGGGGGAAAGTTGAATGCGGCAATGGTGGCGACCCTTGTCTTTGAATTGTACGGGCTGGCCTGCCGTTTTGATGGATTGTTGAAGACTGTGGGTAATGAGGAGTGGAAGCGGGTGGCGGAAACATTGCCGGAGGGAATGAACGAAGAGCAGCGGGTGGCGATGGAGACGGGGGTGGTGAAGGGGATCCGGCAGCGCTGGATGGCGGAAATGGCGGAGCGGGCGACTCAAATTTGTGCCGCTGAGCCAGAGGAACAAATGGTGAGGGCGTTGGCGGAGGCGTTGCGGGAGTTGGAACGGGCGCATGGTTTGCTGGAGGTCAATCTGGGGGAGTCTTCTGCAATTGAATATGTGTTGTTGCGATGGTTGCGCGCGTGGGGTGCCCGTTCTTAAATGTATTTCTTTCGGGACAAGTATCTTTTTGCGGGGTTTGTTTTTTAGCATGAATGAAGAGTCAACGGTGGCGCGGACGGATGCCGTGGTTGAAGATGCGGACATCCAATTGATGTTGCTGGTCGGCAATGGCGACCAGCAGGCTTTGCGCATGTTGATCGCCAAGTGGCAGGAACCGCTCATCAATTTTTTCTACCGGTCGGTTTATTCCGTGCAAACTGCCGAGGATCTCACTCAGGTGGTGTTTGTTCGGCTTTATCGTAATGCGGCCAAGTACCAGCCGCAGGCGAAGTTTTCCACCTACATTTTTCATATTGCGCGGAATATCTTGATCAACGAGCATCGGCGTCAGCGGAGAAAACCCTCCGAGTTGTTTGATCCCACGGAGTTTACTCCGGATGTTCGTACGGATGACGAATCGGTGCGCAACTGCGCGGAGATTGAAGAGGCGTTTGCCCAAGCGGTTGAGTGTTTGCCAGAAAATCACCGCACCGCCTTGTTGCTTTATAAACAGCAGGATTTGAGCTACGAGGAAATTGCCGAGGCGATGGAGGCAACGGTGCCTTTGGTGAAAACGTGGATTTTTCGCGCCCGGCAGCGTTTGCGCGAGTTGCTAAGGGAGTTTGCGTGAGCGGCGAAACACTCCGAACGGAGAGGGGTTTTACTCAAACAAAAGGAATCTCATGAACACGAATGACAACACCCCGACAGCCGAGGATGCCCGCATTGATGCGTTGTTGGCGAAGCGGTGTGTCTTTTCTCGACCAGAGTCTGCGGAGGAAATTCTGCAAACGGTTCTGGCATCGGAACTGGATCAGAAAATTGATGCTCGGTTGGGGGCGCGAATTCTGCAGGCCACCGTGGAACGGACTGAGCGAATTTGGGCCGGAGTACGATGGGCGATCTGGCGGGGCCGCGCGACTCGCTGGGGTGGGCTGACGGCGGCGGCAGTGGCAGTGTTGGCGGCAGTCCCCGCTTTTTTGCTGCAATCTCCGCAGCTGCCTCCTTCGGAGCAAATTGTTTCGCAGGCAGTGGCCCGAGACCCGCAGCTGGCGGAATTGCTGGCCGTAGAAAGTGACGGTGGCGGCGAGTTTTCCGGGAAGGAAATTGCTGCTGGTATCAATGACAACAGCCTGACATGGCTGACAATCCTTGCGAGCAATGAAAGCTAAAACAAACCATTTAATCCGGGCCGGCCTTGGGGTGCTGCTGCTATTGGTGCCTTTGGCTTGCCGGGCGGAGGAAAAGGCAACACAAAACGTCCTGCCGGGGTCGGTTCAGGATGCGGAGGAAAATCCGGAACCGAAGGTGGAAAAGAAAAACGCCGACATTCCTCTGTCGCGGGAAGAGTTGCGGACGTTGCTTTTTCTTAGCAGCCTGCCGGAGGAAAAATTGGCCTCTTTAAAGCAGTCGATTGTCCAGCTGGAGGCGATGACGCCGGACGAGCGGGCCGAGCTGAACAAGCTGTGGGAGGCTGGTGAGCGGGAACGGATGCGTTTGCTTCGGGAAACCCGGGAGAAAAACTGGCTGGCTCTTTATTGGGATTCTTTACCGCCGGAAGCATCCGAGGCGGAGAAAAAGAAATTCATGAGCTTGGACAACGAGGGCCGGCGGACTTATGTGGTGGAGTTGCGAAAGAAAATACCCGCCCCAGGAACCCAGCGTCCCGGAAAGAACCCCGGAGGAAATGTGGAAGGCCCTCGGCCTCCCTGGCGTCCGGGACAGGAGCCTGGCGGTCCTCCGCCTGCTCCTATGGAAAAAAACATCGGCGAGGATAGTTTTTAGACAAAATCGTTCTGGAGTTGCGCTTTTCTCATAAAATGAAGGGCGATCACGAGAGCAAGCAATGGAGGGAGTGGTTCGTGGAGAACGGATCGCGCTTTTTGCTTTGCGCCCGGCAGTGGACACGCTCCATGGCGGACGCCGAAGATGTGTTGCAGGAGGCCTTTGTTCGTTATTGGCGCAACCAGCGTCATTTGCCGGGAGACCCGGCCGCGTTGCTGATCACCTCAATTCGCCGGGCCGCGCTTGATTTGGCCCGCAAGGAAACGCGGCGAAACAATCGGGAGCAGTCTGCGCTAGTGCTGGAAGGTGATCCCATTACCTGGTTTCAGCCAACGGAAGACGAGCGGGAGCGCAGATTGCAGGAGGCCATTGGCGAGTTGCCGGCGGCGCAGCGCGAAGTGGTTGCATTGAAAATTTGGGGAGAGTTGACCTTTGAACAAATTGGGGAGCAGTTGGCCTGCTCCCCCAATACGGCGGCTTCGCGTTATCGTTATGCGCTGGGCCGCTTAAAGGAGGCTTTGCAAGCACGCCATGTACGATGATTTTTCAGAAACGGAAGCGGTGTTGAGGAAACTCAAGCCAAAGAGCCCGAGCGAATTTTGCTTGGCGAGAGTCGAGTTGGGCATGTCAGAGTCGCCCAGCGGGCTTTTACGACGATGGCCGGTCTGGGGCAGTGGCGCGGCAGCGTTGCTGGCAATGGCGCTTGTTTTTGCTTGGGACGGACGATCCTCGCCGAGTGAAAATACTCTGGTCGGAGCGGGGTTGCTCCCTCCGGAGAGCGGAAGTTCCCGAATTTTGAGCGGAGTTGAGCCGCTGGAAGTCAGGCAAGCATCGGACGGACGGTTTTTTCGTCCCTATCGTATGCGTTATTTAAACCCGCAGGACGATGCTTCGGAAGACGGCACCGAGCAGGCAAAGCTGGTTTCCGAGGAGGAAATGCAGTTTGTGCCAGTGGAGGTTATTTAAAAAGAAAGGAGTATCTTCATGAACAGAAGGTTATGCACAATTCCTGTCCATGTGTTGTTACTGGCAGGAATGATTCCTTTGGCATCCGGGGTGGAAGCCGCCAAGCCGGAGGAGAGTGTCCCGACATTGGGCAAGGAAACCGCTTCGGGCAATGTTGTGGCGCAAGCTGCCGCGAAGAGTAGCGAAGTCACTTTTCTTGGCGTTGAGGCCACATGCGCGATTCCATTGGAGGAGGAAAAAAGCGCGCTACCCAGTGGTGTTGGCCTGCGTGTCAATTATCTGGTGCCGGGAAGTCCTGCGGCGGCGCATTTGCGCATGGGGGACGTTCTGTTGAGAATGGATGATCAGCTTCTTTGCAACCCTTCCCAGTTGCGAACATTGGTGCATATGAAGAAAAACGGGGATGCGGTGAAGTTTTCTTTTTTGCGCGAGGGCACTCCGCGTGAAGCAACATTTGCGTTGAAGAGCATTTTGGTGCCGCGGGAGCTGAGGCCCCTGACAAAGGATTTTTCCTCGGACGTCCGGATTATTTTGAACGGTGAGGAGGTTTCCCTTCGGGATTTGTTCGACGACCAGTGGGTGGTCACTCGCGGTTGGGTGGCGGCGCATGGGGCGGAGATTCGTCCGGCACTGGAGGAATTGCCAGGGGAAGTGCGTGAATTGTTGCAACGAATTCAAGGGCTGATGGAGGAAAATCGGAGCAAACTGCCTTTGCCGCTGGGTGGTGGCAGCCGGACGGTGGAAAAACGGTCTGATGAAATACATCCGGGAATCGAAAAAATATTGGAGTGGGCGGATCCTTTGAAGAAAGAGAAAACGGCTTCTGTTAATTTCCGGGCGGCGTATGGCACGTCAATTGTGCGGGATGAAAAGGGGACTGTGACGCTGAAAACGGAGAACGGCTCGCGACATGTAACGATCACGAATGCCGAGGGGAAAGAGCTTTTTTCCGGACCGATAAATACTGCCTCTGAACGGGAAAAACTGTCCGAGGAATTGAGAAAACGGCTGCAGGCAGCGGAGTCTCTGACCACGCATTTTTCGGCAGAGGAATTCGCCGAAAATTAACTGCATAGGTGATGTGGGCATGAAAAAGGCGGACGGGATTTCCCCTCCGCCCTTTTTCTGAAAAATTTCTGCCGCTAGGCTTTTGCTTGGATGATTTGGGCCAGCACGTAGGGAAGGATTCCACCCGCGCGATAGTAATCCACCTCGACCGGAGTGTCGATGCGCACGATGAGTGGGATGTCGAAGCTGGCCCCGTCGCCGGACGGATGGACGCGGAGGACGGCCTCTTGTCCGGGTTTGAAGTCGTTGGAAATGCCCAACACGTCAAAGGTGGCGTCGGCGAGGCCCTTCACTTTGTCGTAGTCCTCCTTGTTTTTGAAATTCAAGGGAAGTACGCCCATGCCGACGAGGTTGGAGCGATGGATGCGTTCGAAGGATTTGGTGACGACGGCTTTTACGCCGAGCAAATTGGTGCCCTTGGCGGCCCAGTCCCGGGAGGAACCCATGCCGTAGTCTTCGCCGCCGATCACGATGAGGGGCGTGCCCTGTTGCTTGTATTTTTCCGCCGCGTCGTAGATGTCGGCAACTGGGCCGGAGTAATCGCCAGCGAAGCAGCGGGTGACACCGCCCTCGGTGCCGGGGACCATTTGGTTTTTGATGCGGACGTTGGCAAAGGTGCCGCGGGTCATCACGCGGTCGTTGCCACGGCGGGAGCCGTAGGAGTTGAAGTCCGCGAAGGAAACTTTGTTTTCGCTGAGGTAGCGTCCGGCGGGGCTGTCCTTTTTGATGCTGCCTGCGGGGGAAATGTGGTCGGTGGTGATGGAGTCGGCGAAAATGCCGAGTGGCCGGGCACCCTTGATTTCCACGATGTCGCCGGGCGTGAGGGAAAATTTTTCAAAGAAAGGCGGCTCTTGGATGTAAGTGGAATCGCGGTCCCATTCGTAAACGAACCCGGTGCTGGCGGGGATTTCGTTCCACTTGGGATTTTGCTCCGCGAAGTCACTGTAGAGCTTTTTAAAAACTTCGGGGGCGAGGGCGGAGTGCATGGCGGTTTCGATTTCCAGCGAGGACGGCCAGATGTCGCGGAGGAAAACCGGGTGCCCGTCGGCGGCGGTGCCGAGCGGCACGGAGGAAAGGTCGATGTCCACCGTGCCGGCGATGGCGAAGGCGACGACCAGTGGCGGGGACATCAGGAAGTTGGCCTTGATGGACTGGTGGACGCGGGCCTCGAAATTGCGGTTGCCGGAGAGTACCGAGGCGGCGATCACGTCGGCGCTTTTCACCGGTTCTTCGATGCCGGGATCGAGCGGGCCGGAGTTGCCGATGCAGGTGGTGCAGCCGTAGCCGACCGTCTGGAAGCCGAGCCGGTCGAGTTCGCTTTGCAGGCCGGTCTTTTCAAGGTAGTCGGTGACCACGCGGGAACCCGGCCCGAGGGAGGTTTTGACAGCGGGTTTGATGGTGAGGCCGCGGGCGTTGGCTTTTTTCGCCAGCAGTCCGGCGGCCAGCATCACCGAGGGATTGGACGTATTGGTGCAACTGGTGATGGCGGCGATGAGCACCGAGCCGTGGGTGATTTTGTCGGGAAGGCCACCCTTGCTGTCGGCGACGACTGCGACGGCGGGCTTGTCATTCTTGGCGTAGCCGTCGGGCGCGGGGCTGGTGAGCAGTCTGTTCCACTTGGTTTTCAAATGGTCGAGATCGATGCGATCCTGTGGGCGGCGTGGCCCGGCGAGACCTGGCTTTACAGAGGAAATGTCGAGGTCCACCACTTGGGTGTAATCGATCGCGCCCTTTTCCTCCGGGATGCCCCAGAGGTTTTGGGCTTTGAAATAATCCTCGACGAGCTGGCATTGCGCCGCATCGCGTCCGGTGCCGCGGAGATACTGGATGGTGGCGGCATCCACGCCAAAGAAGCCCATGGTCGCGCCGTATTCGGGAGCCATGTTGGCGATGGTGGCGCGGTCGGGGACGGAAAGCGCGGCGGCACCCGGGCCGTAAAATTCGACGAATTTGCCGACTACCTTGGTTTGGCGAAGCAATTCGGTGACGCGCAGCACCAGATCGGTGGCGGTGACACCCGGCTGAAGTTTGCCGCTCAGGTAAACGCCGACCACTTCGGGCACAAGGAAGGTCACCGGTTGGCCGAGCATGGCGGCCTCGGCTTCGATGCCGCCCACGCCCCAGCCGACGATGCCCATGCCGTTGATCATGGTGGTGTGCGAGTCGGTGCCGACGAGGCTGTCGGGGTAAAAGACGCCCTCCTTTTCAAAGACTCCCTTGGCCAGGTATTCGAGGTTCACTTGGTGGACGATACCGATGCCCGGAGGAACGACCTTGAAGGTGTCGAACGCCTGCATGCCCCACTTGAGAAACTGGTAGCGTTCGCGGTTGCGGTGAAATTCCAAGTCGAGGTTGCGCTGGAAGGCCTCGGCGCTGCCGGAGTAATCGACTTGCACGGAGTGGTCCACC
>CALNBE010000205.1 GCA_937874455.1 uncultured Opitutia bacterium
ACTGGACGCGCTGGTGCGTTTTTTTCAAGCGAGACATTAAGCCACGATGACGACGATGCACTACATTCTCCAATCCCCGGCGTGGCTGCTGGCATTGCTGTTGATTCCGGCGGTCTGGCTGGCGCGGCGCTGGCGACGGTTGGATGCGTGGGTGGTGCCGTTTGCCGCGGCCTGGCACCGGCGGGTGGCGGTGGGTTTCTCGCGCTGGCCGGTGGTGTGGGTGAGCTTGGGGGCGGCGCTGTTGATCACGGGACTGGCACGCCCGCAACGGGTGGATGCCCGGAAAACCGTGCAGGGGGAGGGCTATGACATCATGCTGGCAGTAGATCTTTCCCCCTCAATGCTGGCGGAGGATTTTGAGCGCGAAGGCGCACGGATCAATCGCCTGGAAACCATCGCTCCCGTGATCAAAGCCTTTATCAACGAGCGGAGGAATGACCGCATCGGCATCACGGTTTTTGCCGGGAGGGCCTACACGCTGGCCCCGCTGACCTTTAATCACGCGTGGCTGGCGCGCCAGGTGGAGCGCCTGCACACCGGATTGATCGAGGATGGAACGGCGATCGGCGACGGGCTGGGCGTGGCGTTGTCGCGCCTGGAGCAGCGCGCGCGCACCCAGGGGGAGAAGCGGAAAGGCGCGCTGGTGATCCTGTTGACGGAGGGCGCAAACAACCGCGGGGTGCTGACGCCGGAGCAGGCAACGGAACTTGCCAAGGCGAGGGAAATCCCAGTTTACACCATCGGTGTTGGTCGCACTGGCATGGTGCTGATGCCGGTGTTTGACCGGGAGGGAAATCCCACGACGCGCCGGCATCGGAGGCGGGTGGAGTTGGACGAGGAAACCTTGCGGAAAATTGCGAAGCAAACCGGCGGGCAATATTTTCACGCGGGAGAAACCGGAACCGTTGAGGCAGCGTTTCGGGCGATCGACCAGGCGGAGAAAATTGAATTCAAAACCCAGAGCTTTTTGACGACGACGGAGTTGTTTCCCTGGCTCGTTTGGCCCGGCGTGGCGGCGGTGGCGTTGGGCGCGTTGTGGCCGGGACGGCGGGAGCGTACGGAAAAGATACGGGGGTCGCAGGAGGGCTTTTCAGCAAAATGAGCTTTGAGCATCCATATTTCCTTTGCCTGCTGGCGGTGCCGGCGGGGCTGTTGTTGGGCGGCCTGCTGGCGGCGTGGCGCCGGAGTGCTCGCGGAGGAAATGCGCGCATTTTGCGGGTTCGGGCCGGGGGAGGACGGGCGCGGCTGGCGGCGGGAGCGGGGCGCCGGCGCTGGTGGTGGCTGGGGGGCCGTTGGCTGCTGTCCGCGGGACTGGCGCTGGTGGTGGTGGCGCTGGCGCGACCGCAATGGGGCACGGAGAAAGTGCAGGTGTTTGACCAGGCGCGGGAAATTTTGCTGGCGGTGGATCTGTCGCGCTCGATGGATGCGGAGGATGTGAAACCCTCGCGTCTGGAGCGCGCGCGGCTACTGGTGCAGCAGCTGCTGGACGATTTGGACGGCGAGCGGGTCGGGCTGGAGCTATTTGCGGGGACGGCTTTTTTGCAGGCGCCCCTGAGCAGTGATTACGAAATCTTGCGCGAGTTTCTCGCTCAGCTTTCGACCCAGTATTTGCCGGAGCCCGGGACGAATTATTCCGCGTTGCTGGACGTCTCGCTGGAGGCGTTTGGGACGGATGATGCGGATCGCTTTCTGATCGTGTTAAGCGACGGCGAGGCGGATCCGGCGGATCCTTGGCGAGAGAAGGCGGAGGAGTTGAAAAAACGCGGCGTGCGGGTGATTGCCCTGGGCGTGGGAACGGCGGACGGTGCGATGCTGCCCGACGGGGCGGATGGATTTCTCAAGGACGAGCGCGGCGCGGTGGTGCTGTCTCGCCTGGAGCCCTCGACCCTGCAGGAACTCGCCCGGCTGACCGGCGGCGTTTATCTCGACGCGAGCCGTTGGGTGCGGCTGGCGGACGTGGTGAAGGAAACGGTGGAGGCGGGACGGAAGGGAAATTTTGCGGAGGAGAAAAAGATGCTGCAGATCGAACGCTACCAGTGGTTTTTGGCACCGGGTGCTGTGTTGTTGCTGTTGAGCCTGTGGTTTGAGTTTCCGGTGCGTCCGCGGGCGCGCCGGGTGCGGTTGGTGGCCGGACGCGTGGCGGCTTTGTGTGTGCTGGCCGGCGGAGCGCTGCTGTTGCTGTCGCCCCTGCGGGCGGAGGAAATTGCTCCGAAGACACCGGCGGCGGCGGCGCGGGAATTGAGCGAGCTGGTGGGGAAACTTTCCGCACGGCCGGAGTTGTCGGCGGAGGAAATCGAGGCGTTGGCTGCGGCGACGGTCGATTATGGCATTGCGCTGCGGGAGGCGGGACAGCCGGTGGTGGAAGGCCCGTTGCGGGACGCGCTGGCCGCCATCCGGCGTGAGGAAAAAAAGGACGGGGCGCGATCGGAACGCTGGCAGCAGCGGAAGCGCGAATTGGAGGCTTTGCTAAAAAACCCGGAGCAACGGCAACCGCCGCCGCAAAGCGAATCGCCGGAGCATCCGCAGCAGCCGGGAGGCGGGCAGTCGCCGCAGCGCAAGGATTCCGACAGGGGCGGGGAAAACGGTGGATCGGGGACGCAGCCGCAGACTGGCGGGGCATCGCAAAAAAAACCGGAGCCGCGGCAGCAGCAAGATGGCGAGGCTTCCGGGCAGGAGGCGGGTTCGCCGGAGGCCCGTCAGCAGTCTTCCTCCGGGCAGCCGCAGGAAGCCGGAGACCAGCCTGGGCGGGAAAACCAATCCTCCGGCGCGGAGGAAAATAGTGGTGGGCAAGGTTCTTCTGGCGCGGAGGAAACTGGTGGCGGGCAAAACTCTCGTGGTGGCGCGGGAGCGGGTGCGCAGGGGAAGGAGAAAGTTTCCGGTGCGGAGGAAAATGGTGGCGGACAAGGTTCTTCCGGCGCGGAGGAAAATGGTGGCGGACAAGGTTCTTCTGGTGCGGAGGAAAATAGTGGCGGGCAAAATTCTCGTGGTGCGAAGAGAAATCGGCCAGCGGAAGGCGGGCATTTTTTCCGAGAAATGCTGGAAGACCCGGCGGAGAAAAAAGTGACGGAGCCCGCGGCGACGGGTGCCAGATCGCCAGGAAAAAACGCCCCGCAGCGCACAGTAGGCGGAGTGGCGGCGGACGGCGTGTCGTTGGACGGGAAGCAGGACGCGGAGTTGCTGCTGCCTTTGCAACGACTGGAGGAGGCGCGTAAGGCGGACCAGCCGGGCGAGTTGTTTCGTAGAATGCAGGGAAAAGGCGGAGGCACCGCCGGACGAAAAAGAACCTGGTAACACTTTGAACCATGACACGGATTGCTTTTTGGATGCATCACTTATTCCCGGCCCGTTGGACGGACTGGTGCTTGCTGGCACTTTGCTGCGCCTGGAGCGCGGTGGTCGCAACGGCGCAATCGGTGCGCTGGGAGTCGGACGGCGGAACGCTGGCGAAGGGGCAGGTTTCGACGCTCGATCTGGTTTTTGAAGACTGCGAACCGACGAAGACGGCCGTGCCGCTGCCGCAGGTGGACGGGCTGAGTTTTGGAAGGCCGAACGAAAGTCGCAGCAGTACATTTTCGTTTGGCACCGGACAAGGCGAACGGCGAACCGGGCGGGTGGTTTTGAGTTATCCCGTCCGTTTGAGCACGGAAAACCCGGTGTCCATTCCGTCTTTCAAAGTGGAGACTAACGCGGGGGAAATGGCGGTGGCGAGCGCGTCGTTTGACGTGGGAGAGGCGACGGTGGCGCGGGGTGTATCGTTGAGCGAGGTGACTGATGCGCGGCTGGAGATGCCGCGGCGTGACGTGTGGGCCGGGGAGGTTTTCCCGGTGGAGTATCGGGTGGAGCTGCAAGCGCGGTTGCAGCCGCGGCTGACGGGTGCGCCTGAATGGGACAGCACGCCGCTGCTGGTGGATGCGTGGCCGGAGCAGCCTGCGGTGGCGGAGGAATCGCGGGATGGAAAGTCGTTTATCTCGGCCACCTACGTGACGCAGGCTTGCGCGCCCCAGTCCGGCGCGGCGCTCGCGCAGCCGGTGCGGCAGGGTGTGGCGCTGGCGACAAGTCAGGATTTGTACGGACGGCCTGTTTACAGCCGGTTTTTGGTAGAGGCGGGAGCGACGGAAGTGCGGGTGAAGGAGCGCCCCCCGGCACCGGAAGGCTTTTGCGGGGCGGTGGGAAAGTTTTCCCTGCAAAGCAAAGTGGTGCCGGAGCGGGTGACGGTGGGCGAGCCGATCACTTGGGCGCTGGAGTTGTCCGGCAAAGGAAACTGGCCGATGGTGAGCGCCCTGCCGCCGCGCAGCGTGTCGCAGGATTTCGAAACGGTGCAGCCACGGGCAAAGAAAATGCTGGCGGAAGGGAAGTTGTTCGAAGGTCGGCTGTCGGAGGATGTGGTGCTGATCCCGACCCGACCTGGCCGCTACACTCTCGGACCGGCGGAGGTCGTGGTGTTTGATCCGGAGCAGGGCGCGTATGTGACTTTGAAAACGGAGGCGGTGGAAGTGGAAGTGCTGGCGGGGGCGGCCAGCGCGGCCGCTTTGAAAAATGGCGAAGGAAAGCTCCCGCCGTCGCCGGACGGAGGAGGAAATTTTGCGCTGTCGGGGCGCGTTCCGGAACTGCCGGAGGCGATTCCCGGTGATCCGCTGGCTCTGCCGGTGGAGGGGAAAATGCTGCTACGCGCGGAGGCGTTGTTCTGGTTGATAGCGGTGAGCGCGGTCTGGCCGCTCTTGCTTTGGCTGGGCCTGGCCTGGCGTCGGGCCCGGCTGCAGGATCCGTTGCGTCCGCGCCGAGAGGCCTGCTGTCGGTTGGGGCAGGTTTTGCGGGAATTGCGAACGGGGGTGGCGCGAAATGCGCCGGTAGAGGAATTGCGGCGTGGATTGCTGGCTTGGCAGCGGGAGACGGCGGCGTTGTGGCGATTGGAGGGCCGCACCCCGACCGCGGCGCAACTGGCTGACGCAGCTTGGGCTGCATTGTGGGCCGAAACGGAACGGGCTTTGTACCAGAAGGGAACCGGAGTGTCGGAGGAATGGGTGCAGCAGGCGGAGGTCGCTTGGCGGAAGATACGTTTTCCCCGGCTGAATCCGCTCCGGGCGCTGGCTCCGCGGAATCTCTTCCCGTTTTTGGCGCTGGTGCTGCTGGGTTTTTTCAGTCCTGGAGCAACTTGGGCCGCAGAGGAGCCCCCCGCAGTTTCTCCGGAGCAGGCCTACGCAGCGGGGGATTTTGTGGTGGCGGAAAAAGGCTGGCGGGCGGTGCTGGCGGAGCGACCCGTGGACTGGGCGGCGCGGCATAATTTATCGCTGGCGCTGGCGCAGCAGGGCCGTTGGGAGGAAGGTGCGGCGGTGGCGGTGACGGCGTTGGTGCAGCAGCCGCAGGACGCGGCGGTGCGGCGGCAGGCCCGGCTGGCCTTGAGCAAGGCTGGATACGTGCCGGAGCGGCTGGCGGATTTGCTCGAAGGAAAACCGACGGTGGCTTGGGCCGGCAGCCATGCCCCGCGGGAGTGGCAGGATTTCCTTTGGCAAAACGCGCTGGTTTTCGCGGCTGGCTGGGCGGTGGTACTGCTGGCGGTTTATTATGGCGGGCGGAGGAAATGGTGGGGCTGGCTGGGCGCGGTGGT
>CALNBE010000206.1 GCA_937874455.1 uncultured Opitutia bacterium
TTCCTGTTTGTCGCGCCATGCGGCGCATTGTTGTTCCCGCCGGTTTTTGTCAGCTACAGTTGCCGTTGGTTGTCTCGCCGCCAGTGCGTTTCCCCTGCAAGCTGCGGATCGCACATGGGCTGGCGGAGAAGGTGATTACACGGAAGCGACCAAGTGGGGCGTGACCCTGCCGTCGGGTAATGATCGGGTGATGATCTATGCTGCTGATTCGAATTTGAAAATTGTTGAGGGGGATAGTGCTGAATTTGGCATATTGCACCTCGGTGGAGGCCTAATTACCATGACGGGCGGCACCGTGACGGCCAGCAGCGGCCAGCACTTTGGTTACTCGGGGGACGCCACTCCGGGGCAAGAAGTCACTTTGAACATGTCCGGGGGAGTATGGACCTCGACGAGCGACTCCATCCATTTTGGTTCCCGAGCTAGCTACACTGCCAACATCAACCTGTCGGGATTTGCGGAGATGAAGATGACTGCGTCGGATACGTCAAAGCACATCATTATCGGAGGAACCAGTGAATCAGGAACAGGGAAGGCAAACGTCACAATGAAGGGCAATGCACTGCTTTCCTCCTCCAATCAGATCTTTATCGGCAATAATGATGGCGGCGTGGCTACTGTTACCATGAGCGGCGATAGCAGAATGGAGGCGAAGAAAATCGTCATTTCCCGTTTCAACGGCACGGGCACAGTCACCTTGTCGGATGAGGCGCAAATGTCCTCTAGTGGAGATGTTATTGTCGGAGAGAACGGCAGTGCGTCCTTGACCCTCAATGGAGGCAGCTCTGTGCAATCTGGATCGGGCAGCACCATCACCATTGGCGGCGGCTGGAATACTTCGGCGAGCAAGAATGCGGCCACGGGTACTGTGACGTTGAATGGCAATAGTTCCTTGAGCACCACGGGGATTTACCTAGGGAAAAAGAACAACACCTCATTGGCCAACGAAGGGCACTTGGTGTTGAACGGCGGCACGGTGACGACACGTTTCATTCGCAAGGGAGATGGCGGCAACGGGAGTGGTGAAGGCAGTAGCATCACCTTCAACGGCGGCAAGATCGTGTTTGAGTCGGGACAAGATTTTGAAACCGCCTTGTTCAAGGGGTTCACGGCGGCGGATCTGAAAATCCAGTCCGGCGGTCTGGCCTTGCAAATCGACGCCAACGCCTCGCTGGCGCAGGGGTTGACGGGTGGAGGTACGCTGACGAAAAGCGGCGCGGGCGTGTTGACGCTCGGCGTGTCGGGTGCCTTTACCGGAGATGTGATCGTTGAGGAAGGCGGCTTGATTTTGCAGGACGGGGCCATCGATGAAAGCGCACTGTTGAGTCTGGCATCTGGCACCACCCTTGATTTTGACGGTGATTTCACCCTGGTGGTCAGCTCGCTGAAACTCGGTGACACCGTGGTGGGCGAGGGCGTTTACACGGCGACCGATTTGGAAAATCTCGAGTGGAACATCACCTTTGGGAATGACGTCACGATT
The DNA here is from genome assembly GCA_937874455.1 of uncultured Opitutia bacterium. Lineage (GTDB taxonomy): Bacteria > Verrucomicrobiota > Verrucomicrobiia > Opitutales > UBA953 > CALNBE01. The sequence continues at coordinate 1,484 of CALNBE010000206.1, forward strand.
CAGGTGATCCCCGAGCCTTCGACCTACGCGCTGGCGTTCGGCGGACTGGGCGTGGCTGCAATGGCTTTGCGCCGGCGGAAGAGAAAGTCCGACGTCGCATAAAAACGTTGGCATTTTATGCCGACGTCACATGCCGGGGATGATTTTCCCCGGCACGTGTAATTTTTGGAAGGTGCGGTTTTTGCTTCGCCATTTTTCGACGGCACCGCGCGCTGCCGCATCCGTGCTCGACGGCGGGGCGGGGTTGGCGGAAGGGTGATTTTTTGTCGCTGCATTCAGAGGGGCTGTCGTGCTTGCGGAATTGGCTGAAAGGGAGGAATGGGCAGAGTGGGCGGTGCTCTGGCAGTGACCACATGCGAGCGCACCGCACGTTATGAAAACTCGTTTTACTCTCCCTCTGCCGCGCAATGACGCGCTGGAATTTGCGCGTTGGCGCATGTGATTCCTCCGGACACAAGTTGCATGGACATTGTCCTGCCGACCTTCACCCTTGCAGAACCTCTGATTGAAAATGAATTCGCATTCCTCCGCTCCCCATCTTCGCATTTTCCCTGACGAGCAGCAGGCGGCCGTTTTTGCGGCCACCGTGATCGAATCACGCATCCGGGCGCGGGCCGCGGAGGGAAAATTCGCGGTGCTGGGCCTGGCCACTGGGCAGACTCCGCTGGCCGTTTACCGGGAGCTGGTGCGCCGGCACCGGACCAACGGGTTGAGTTTTCAAAATGTAATCACCTTTAATCTCGACGAGTATTGCGGACTTCCGCCCGAGCATCCGCAGAGTTACCGGTTTTTCATGGAGCGGGAATTGTTCTCGCAAATCGACATTGCGCCAGAGCACACTCACATTCCCGATGGGATGGGAACCGCGGCGGAACATGCCGTGCGGTGCCGGAAATACGAGGCGGCGATTCGCGCCGCCGGCGGGATCGACCTGCAGATCCTGGGCATTGGCCGCACCGGGCACATCGGTTTTAACGAGCCGCCCGCCGGGCCGGAGACGCGCACCCGGTGCGTCGAGTTGAACGCGCTGACCCTCGCGGACAACGCCCGGTTTTTTGGCGCGGAGGAAAGCGTGCCGCGACAGGCGGTGACGATGGGCGTGGGCACGATTTTGGAGGCAAAGGAAATTCTGCTGCTGGCTTTCGGGGAGAAAAAGGCGGACGTGGTGGCCCGGGCCCTGCAGGAAACACCCGCGGAGGAATGCCCCGCGAGCTGGCTGCAACAGCATCCCCGGTGCACCTGGCTGGTCGATGCGGCCGCCGGCGCGAAACTGGCGGAGGAAAATTTTTCCCAATGAGACTGCATAATCCAAACGCGGACATTTTTATTCCCGACAACCAGCCGGTGCCGGAGGCGCTGGCCCGCACCACGCATCTGGGCGTGGGTGCGCACCAGGACGACTTGGAGTTCATGGCGTTTCACGGCATCGCGGCCTGTCATGATCGGGCGGACTGTGGCTTTACCGGCGTGGTGGTGACTGACGGCGCGGGCAGCGCGCGCACTGGAGAGTTTGCGCGGTTTTCCGACGAGGAAATGCGCGAAGTGCGCCGGGAGGAGCAGCGCGAGGCCGCGCGTCTGGGCCGCTACGCGGCGATGGTGCAGCTTGATTACGCGAGCGGAGAGGTGAAGGTGTCAGAGAATGCCCGTCTGACGGAGGATTTGCTGGCGGTGTTTCGGTCGACGCGTCCGCGGGAGGTCTATTTGCACAATCCCGCCGACAAGCACGACACGCACATCGCGGTGCTGGCGCATTCGCTGCGGGCCCTGCGCCGGCTGCCGGAATCCGAGCGTCCGGGAAAAGTTTATGGCTGCGAAGTCTGGCGGAGCCTCGACTGGCTGGTGGATGCGGACAAGGTGATCCAGAATGTCAGCGCGCAGGAAAAACTCGGCGAGAAATTGGCGGCGGTTTTCGCCTCGCAAATCGCCGGAGGAAAACGCTACGACCTCGCGGTGGCCGGGCGGCGTTTTGCCAACGCCACTTTTTTCGACGCGCACTCCACCGACCGGGCGACCGCACTGCAATGGGCGATGGATTTGACGCCGCTGATGGCGGACGAAACGCTGGATCCGCTGGATTATACGCTGCGCTTTGTGGCGCGTTTTCGCCGCGACATCGAAGACCGGCTGCGAAAATTTTTTCCGGTGGAGCAATCATGAAAAACCGCTGTCTTTTCTTCGGATAACCCGCTTTTTTCACCCCTGTTTTTTGCCATGTTAAATATCGGAATCATCGGCCTTGGATCCATGGGCATGACGCACTTCAGCGCTTACGCCGCACTCCCGAAGGTCCGGGTGGTGGCGGTGGCCGACCAAAAATTTTCCCGCCCGGAGGGAGCGGTGGGCCGCGCTGGAAACATCGCCGGGCAGTCTTCCACGGTGGATTTGACCGGGGTGAAAAAATATGTGACCGCGGAGGAATTGCTGGCTGACCCCGAGGTGACGGCGGTGGACATTTGCACGCCGACATTGCTGCACAAAGCGTTGGCGCTGGCGGCGATTCGCGCGGGGAAAACGGCGGTGCTGGTGGAGAAGCCGCTGGCCCGCACGGCAGCGGAGGCGCGGGAGGTGCTGGCGGTGGCGGAGGAAAAAGGCGCGCTGCTGTTTCCCGCCCACTGCATGCGCTTCTGGCCCGGCTGGGACTGGCTGAAAAAGGCGGTGGCCGAGGCGCGTTACGGAGCGGTGCAAAGCGCGGCTTTTTCCCGGCTGGGAGCGAAACCGCCGGTGCCGTTGTACAATGACGCCGCGGCCATCGGCGGCGCGCACCTGGATCTGCACATTCACGACGCCGACTTCGTGCAGCACGTGTTTGGGAGGCCAACGGCGGTGACCAGTTTTGGCCGCGCGGGCGAATCGGGCGCGATCGAGCACACCATCACCCACTATCATTTTTCCGGCAGCGACGCGCTGGTGACTGCCGAGGGCGGCTGGACCAGGGACGCGGAGAAAATTCCCTTTGTGATGCGTTATGCCGTGACCTTTGAGCGGGCCACGGCGGTTTACGAGCTGGGCGAAAAGCCAAGCCTGCGCCTTTACCAAGCCGGAAAATCCGCGGAGGAAATTCCCCTGGCCGATGCGCTGGGCTACGCGAATGAACTGGCGGAATTTGTCCGCTGCGCCCGCGAAGGAAAACCCTCGCCGCTGGTGAGCGGCGCGGACGGCGTGGCCGCGCTGGAATTGATCGAGGCGGAGCTGGAGAGCATCGCCGCCGGGAAAACCATCAACCTTTGAACGAAAAATGAAGCGACAGACATTGGCGCAATTGGCGGTGTGCAGCTGGTCCGGCTGGCCGGAAACGCCGCAAGTTTTACTGGAGCGGCTGCATGGCATCGGCCTGTCGCGCGTCCAGCTGGCACTTGATCCGTTGCTCGACAAACCCGAATGGGCGCAGACGCTGCCCTTGCTGCGCGCGGAGGAAATCACGGTGGTGTCCGGCATGTTTGGCACCGCGGAGGAAAATTACGCCACGCCCGCGACTATTCGAGAAACTGGCGGACTGGCGCCGGAAATCGCCTACCGGGCCATTCTGGAGCGTGTGCCGCGCTACGTGGCGCTGCTGGACGAACTGGGGTTGGACAAGGTGAGTTTTCATGCGGGCTTCATTCCGCACGATCCCGCGGATCCGCGCCGGGGCGAATTGTTGGCGCGCTTGGGCACCGTGGCGGACGCCTTTGCCGCGAAGGAAAAACAGCTCCTGCTGGAAACCGGACAGGAAACGGCGGCGACGCTGGTGGCGTTGTTGCGCGAGCTGGACCGGCCGAATCTGCGGGTGAATTTTGATCCGGGAAACATGCTCCTCTACAGCATGGGCGAACCGCTGGAGGCCTTGCAAATGCTGCTGCCGTGGGTGGCGCAGGTGCACATCAAGGACGCCATCGCCTCGGGTGATCCCGAGGTGTGGGGAACGGAAATGCCCGCGGGCGAGGGGCAGGTGAACTGGCCGCGTTTCTTCGCGCTGCTGGCCGAAGCGGGCTATGCGGGGAATCTGGTGATCGAGCGGGAGTGCGGCAGCGACCCCGTGGGGGAAATCCGCCGGGCGGTGAATTTCCTGTCCACGGTGCTGGGGTGAACTTTTTCGCAAAGGAAATTTTTATGAAAAACTGGAAATTGCTGGGAATGACCTTGCTGGCGGGTGCGCTGGCGCTGCCGTTGGCGCGGGCGGAAAAAACCACCGCGCCGCAGTGGGAGCAACTGGCCGACCAGTTGTCCGGCACCAAGGACGCATCGCAAAGGAAAGCCTGGCTGGAGGCGCTTTTCCGGCTGTCGCGCCCCGAGGCCATTAAAACGATTCAGCGGGGGAAAAACGCCGCGCTTTACCAGAGCGTTTGGAAAAAGGAGCGCGCCGGATTTGCCGCACCGCTGCAGGCGAAAGGCGACTCGCTGCTGCCGGATCGCGAAGGCTTCATTGATTTGTTCAACCGCGACTTGGACGGCTGGGATGTCCGGCGGGACAGCTGGGTCTGGGTGGGCGACGTGCTGGAATGCCGCAAGGGCGGCAACCTCCGCTCAAAGGTCGATTTTCAGGATTTCATTTTGCGCTTTGAAGTGAGCATGGAGGAAGCGTCGAACAACGGCATCAGCTTCCGCCATTCCTCCGGCCAGGGCAGCGAAATTCAGATCTTGGACAACAATGCGCCGGAGCATCGCAACATCAGACCCTATCAGTTTCACGGTTCGCTTTACGCCATCCAGGGCGCGGTGCCGCAGCAGCAGAAACCGCTCGGCGAGTGGAACGAGATGAGCATCGAGTTGCGCGGGGAAAATTTGTGGGTGCGCGGCAACGACGGGGCGACGCTGGTGAAAGTCAATCTGCCCGAGGCAGTCAAGACCGTGAAGGAAAAGCATTACGACCGCGGCTACGAATGGGCCTACCAAGGCGCGCTCAGTCCCAAAGGCTCGATCACCTTCCTTGGCCACTCCGGCCCGGTGGTGCGTTTTCGCAACATCCGGCTCAAGGATCTCGGTCCGGAAACTGCTGGAAAACAATGAACAAGCGAAAAGTTTTTTTGTCTAAAGCATCAATCATTTACCCAAAACGATCATGAAAAACACCAAGACCTCTCTCTCCCGCCGGGACTTTCTGAAGAACGCAGGGCTGGCCACCAGCCTGCTGATCCTCCCCTCCAGTGTGCTGGGCCGCGAAGGAAACACTTCGCCGAACAGCCGCATCCGCGTCGCTAGCATTGGCGTGGGCAACATGGGCTGGGGCGACGTCAACGGCGTGGCCGACACTGGTGCGGAAATCGTCGGCCTGTGCGACGTGGATGAAAACACGCTCAACCAAGCCGGGGAGAAATTTTCCTCCGCGAAAAAATTCCGCGACTACCGCGAAATGCTGGAGAAGCTGGGGAAGGAAATTGACGCGGTGACGATCTCGACGCCGGACCACATGCACTTCTCGGCGACCATGACGGCGATGATGATGAAGAAGCACGTCTATGTGCAAAAGCCGATGGCGCACACCGTGGACCAGTGCTACCGGATGGCCGACGCGGCGAAAAAATACGGCATCGTCTCCCAGATGGGCAACCAGGGGCATTCCAATTCGCACATCCGGGTGGCAAAGGAATGGTACGAGGCCGGACTGCTTGGCGATGTTGCGGAGATCAGCACCTGGACCAACCGCGCCGCCAGCCACTGGCCGCAGGGAATGAACGAATATCCGCCGCAGGGAAATGCTCCGGCGAATCTGGACTGGAATCTGTGGCTCGGTCCGGTGGCGGACATGCCCTACCACAAGGACATTGCCCCGTTCCGCTGGCGCGCCTACTACCAGTTTGGCTGCGGCGCGCTGGGCGACATGGCGGTGCACATCATGGACCCGGCCAATTACATTTTCGACCTCGGAGCGCCGACCAAGATCGAAGTGGACCTCTTTGGCGCGAAACCGGCCAAGGTGAGTTTCCCGGTAAAAGACAAGCTGACCTTCTATTATCCCGGCAACGCCAAGCGCGGCCCGATCAAGATTACCTGGCAGGAAGGACCCGGCTCCAAGCCGGAAACACCCAAGGGACTGCGGGGCTTGGATGACAACGGCGGCAGCATTTTGTATGGCAGCAAGGAAACCGCGCTGCTCGGCAGCTGGGGCAATTCCTTTGATATCGCGGGCGACGAGGCACATTTCGCCGCGCTGCGCGAAAAAGCTCCGCGGCCCAAATACCCCCGCATCAAGGGCACGCACTACCGCAACTGGATCGACGCGATCAAGAACGGCGGAAAAGCCTCCTCGGACTTTTCCTATGCGGCTCCGTTTACCGCGAACATCCTGATTGGCACCATTGCCCAGCGGCTGGGAAGAAATCTGGAGTGGGACGACAAGAACCGCCGCTTTAAGAACGACGACGAGGCCAACGCGCTGTTGAAGGCACCGGCTCCGCGCAAGGGATTCCTCGCCTGAGGCAATTTCCTTTGCCCGCAAAAAATCCCCGGAGGAAATTCCGGGGATTTTTTATGGCTTGGAAGGCAAAGGAAATTTTCCCGTCGGCTGGCGCTAGCCTTGCAGGCCGCGGAAACGGTCGGCAACGCGTTGGAAAATGGCCGCGGGGGAAAGCCCGTGGCGCGCGCGCAATTCCGTGCCGGAGGAGCCGTGTTCGACAAACTCGTCGGGCCAGCCGATGCGTTCAACCGCGGTGGCAAGGTGCTGGTTTTGCAGCTCCTCGGTGACCGTGGTGCCGAAGCCGCCAGTGGCCACATGGTCCTCCATGGTGACGATGAGGCGGGCGTGACGCGCCTGATGGGCGAGCAGCTCGGCGTCGAGCGGCTTGGCAAAGCGGGCGTTGACGATGCCGACCTCGATGGAAAATTCCTTTTCCAATTGTGCGGCGAGCACCCGGGCGTCGTCGAGCATCGGTCCGAGCGCCCAGATGGAAATTTCTTTGCCCGGCTTGAGTACCTCGGCCTTGCCTAGCGGCAGGAGGGCCGGCTCCTTTTTGACGGGCACGCCTGCCGCTGCGCCGCGCGGGTAGCGGATGAAGGCCGGCCCCTTGTGTTCGAGCGCGGTGTGCAGCATGTCGGCCAGCTCGTCCTCGTCCTTCGGCTGCATGATGACGGCGCGGGGGACGCAGCGGAGGAAGGCAATGTCAAACAGACCGTGGTGGGTGGCACCGTCGTTGGGGGAAAGTCCCGCGCGGTCCATGCAGAAAGTGACGTCGAGGTTTTGCAGGCAGACGTCATGAATAATCATGTCGTAGGCCCGCTGGAGGAAGGTGGAGTAGATGGCGCAAACCGGTTTGTAGCCCTTGGTGGCGAGCCCGGCGGCGAAGAGCACCGCGTGTTCCTCGGCGATGCCCACATCGAAATACTGTTTGGGCAGCTCGCGCTTCATCACGTTAAGCGAGGTGCCGGAGGGCATGGCGGCGGTGATGCCGAGAATGCGCGGATCCTTTTTCGCGTAGCGGACGAGGGTTTTGCCGAAGACCTCCTGCCAGTTGGGCGGGGTGTTGGCGGGCGCGGCGGTTTTGGGGTCGCCGGTGGCGATTTGGAAAGGGGAGCAGCCGTGAAATTTCTCCGGGTTGCGCAGGGCGACGTCGCAGCCCTTGCCCTTGATGGTGCGGACGTGCAGGACAATCGGAGAGTCGGATTCCTTGCAGAATTCGAGGTAGCGGCAGAGCAGATCGATGTTGTGGCCGTCCACCGGCCCGATGTAGCGCAGCTTGAATTTTTCGAAGAGGGAAGCCTGCTGGGTGAGAAACTCCTTGGTGTCGCGCTTCACCTTGCTGCCAAGGGCCAGCAATTTTTCTCCGCCCGGCACGCTGCGGAGGAAACCCTCGATGTCGCGGTGCGCCTTGTTGTAAATGGGCGTGGTGATGAGCTGGTTCAGGTAGTCGGAGATGGCCCCGACATTTTTGTCGATCGACCACTCGTTGTCATTGAGGATGATGATCAGGCGTTTGGTGGCGGCGGCAACGTTGTTGAGCGCCTCCAGGGTGACGCCGCAGGTGAGGGCGGCATCGCCCAGCACGGCGACGACGTGCTCGCCGGAGCCGCGCAGGTCGCGGGCGGCGGCCATGCCGAGCGCGGCGGAAAGGGCGGTGCCCGCGTGTCCGGCACCGAAAGGATCGTGGGGGCTTTCCTCGCGGTTGAGGAAGCCGGAAATACCGTTGCTCTGGCGGAGTCCGTCGAACTCGGGCCCGTTGCGGCCGGTGAGCAATTTGTGCACGTATCCCTGGTGGGAGACGTCGAAGACGAAATTGTCCTCCGGGGTACTGAATACCCGGTGCAGCGCGATGGTCAGCTCGACCACGCCGAGATTGGGGCCGATATGACCGCCGTTTTCCGACGTCACCTTGATGATGCGTTCGCGAATTTCCTCCGCCAGAATGGGGAGTTGTTCGGAAGGAAGTTGTTTGACGCCGGCCGGGCCGGTGATGGTTTCAAGAAGCGCCATTTCGCAGATGGAGGGAAAGTGTTCCGTTTGTGAGGCGGAAAAGAAAAGATAGGGAAAACACCAAAGAATGCCGGATAGGCAAACCCGTTTTGCTTTCAATCTATTGGTACCGCGCAGAGGAAATTTTCGCCAATTGCAAAAACTGCTTGCCAATCGCGGTGACCCCGTTACCAACGCCACCTCTTTATGACGACAGAACCGCAAAAACGTTCCAAAACACCGCTGGACTTTGATTTCACGGACACCGAGGTGCTCTCCCGCTATGTGACGGAAACCGGCCGTATTCTGCCCCGCCGCATCACTGGGCTGACCGCGCGGCAGCAGCGCCACATTACCAAGACCATCAAGCGGGCTCGCAGCCTGCTGCTGATGAAATAAGGGCAGAAAAGTTTCGCTTTTTTTCAAGGCCGCGCTGACAAAGCTCGGCCTTTTTTATGCCATTGCCGGAGTTTCTCAAGGATACCGATTTGGATCTCGCGCTGGCCGCCAAACTGCTGCGCGGCGGGGAAATTGTGGCGCTGCCCACAGAGACGGTTTACGGCCTGGCGGCGGATGCGTTGAACGCGGAGGCGGTGGCGAAAATTTTCGCGGCGAAGGGCCGTCCGCTGATTGACCCGTTGATAGTCCATGTGGCGGATTTGGAATCGGTGGAAAAACTCGCGGGAGCGCCGCCAATGCTGTCCCGGCTGGCGGAGGCGTTTTGGCCGGGACCGCTGACGGTGGTGCTGGAGAAAAAGGAAATCGTGCCGGGGCTGGTCACGGCGGGCTTGCCGACGGTGGCGGTGCGGATGCCCGCGCATCCCGTGATACGAAAAGTTTTGTGGAAAATGGGCGGGGTGCTGGCTGCGCCGAGCGCGAATCCCTTTGGCTATATCAGCCCGACCGAGGCGCGGCATGTGCGGGACTCGCTCGGAGAAAAAGCCCCGTGGATTGTGGATGGCGGCCCGTGTTTGCACGGGTTGGAATCGACCATTTTGCATTTGGCGGATTCCGCCGGTCCGCGATTGCTGCGGCCGGGGCCGGTTTCTCGCGAACAATTGGAAGCGGTGCTGGGTTGTCCGGTATTGGCTGGCGGGGCAAAGGAAAAGGCGGACGGCGAGGCGCAGACCGCGCCGGGAATGCTGACGAAGCATTACAGCCCGCGGGCGGCGGTGGTGTTGCGGGAGGCTGGAGCGCCCCCCCGGCTGGAAGGAAAGTTTTCTGCAAAGGAAATCGCAGTGGTCTGGCAGCGACGTCCGGCGGAGAAAACACCCGGCGCGGAGGATTTTTGGTTGAGCGAGGACGGTGATCCGGCGACGGCGGCGCGCAATGTGTTCGCGCTGTTGCGGCGGCTGGACGGGGCGGGCTTTGCCGAATTGCAGGTGGAGCTGGCAGAGGAAAGAGGTGTGGGTGTGGCGTTGAATGATCGGTTGCGTCGGGCAGCGGCGCGCGCTTAGCCTGCGGGAATGATGCGCGCGCGTTTGCCCTTTCTTTTTCCCCGTCCCCGGGAGGTGGTGCAGCGGGGCGGCTTTTTGTTTTTGCCGGAAAAAATGACGCTGGCGGTGGCGGCGGCGCCCGAGGGCTGGGCGGAGCTGGCCGGAGCGGCGCAACGTTTTTTGGAACGGGTCGGCGTGCCGCTGGTGCTGCGCGAAGGAGAGGAGGAAATTTCCGGTGCGGGGAGAATTGTTCGCGCAAAGGAAATTCCGGCGGAAGGTTATGCGCTGACAATTGACGCGGAGAAAATCACCCTGCGGGTGGCGGATGCGCGCGGAGCTTTTTACGGCGTGCAGACGCTGGCCCGGTTGTGGGATGCGGCGGCGGGCGGCTTGGTTTGCGTGGAGATCACGGACGCGCCGGAGCTGGCGGTACGCGGTTTTATGCTGGATGTTTCGCGGTGCAAGGTGCCTACCATGGCGGCGCTGGAGGAATTGGTTTCCCAGATGGCCGAGCTGCGGCTCAACCAGTTGCAGCTTTACACCGAGCACACCTATGCATTTCCGGGGCACGAGATTGTCTGGCGCGACGCTTCGCCGATGACCGCGGCGGAATTGCAGAAGTTGGACCAATGGTGCCGGGCGCACGGCATTGAGCTGGTGCCGAATTTGCAGTCGTTCGGGCACATGGATCGCTGGCTGAAGCACGCGCCGTATCGCGAATTGGCGGAGTGCCCCGACGGATTTTTTTACGAACTGACCAATGCTCATCGCGCGGCGGGAACTTTGCGCCCGGACCGGACCAGCTTGGATTTTGTGGGAGAACTTTATGACGCTTATTTGCCGAATTTTTCCAGCGGGCAAATCAACATTGGCGGAGACGAGCCGTGGGAACTGGGAAAAGGGTGGAGCGCGGCGCAATGCGCGGCGCGGGGAAGGCACGCGGTTTATTGCGAACACCTGAACGGCATCCATCGGCTGGTGAAGGAGCGCGGAAAGAAAATGCAGTTTTGGGCGGACATTTTGCTGGAGGATCCGGCACACGCCGGGCAGGCCCCGTGTGAGGCGATTCCGGTGATCTGGGGTTACGACGCCGGGCATCCCTTCCCGGAGCAATGCGCAACCCTGGAGCGGCTCGGTTACCGGTATCTCGTCGCGCCCGGAGCGTCGTCGTGGCAAAGCTTTCACGGGCGATTGGACAACGCGCTGGCCAACGTGAACGAGGCGGTGCGGGCCGCGCAGGGGCACGGCGCGGCGGGAATTTTGCTCACCGCTTGGGGGGACAACGGGAACCACCATCCCTGGTTTGTGATGTATCCCGCGCTGGCGGCGGCGGCGGGCCAGGCCTGGTGTTTGACGGCGAATGCCGGGGTGGATTTGGCGGCGGCGGTGGGCAGGGTTTTCCTGCGCGGCGACACTGCGTTGGCGAAGGAAATTTTGGCGCTGGGGCAGGTGGACGGATTTTTCCCTCAGCAAATCCGCAACAAAAGCGTGCTGTGGAGCTTGCTCTGCGACGCGGAGGAAACGGTGCGCGGTTTTGGGGAGAAAGGGCTCCACGCCGCGTTGGGCGAAGTGGTGGCGGCGGCGGACCGTTGGCTGCGGATTTCCTCGGAGGAAAACCCCGTGGTGGTCGAGGAGCTGCGGGTGGCCTGTGCGTTGCAGTTGATGGCGGTGCGGCGGGCGGAGTTGTTGCTTGGAAAAGGAAAAAGCGACGCGGAGGCACGGAGCGAAATGGCGGAAGAAATGGCGCCGGTGCTGGCGGCCTACGAAAAAGCCTGGTTGCGCCGGGCACGGCCGGGCGGTCTGGCGGAAAGTGTGGCGCGGTTGCGCGGCGAAGGTCTTTAGGACTTTACACCCGCGAATGGAGGCGGAGGATTTTCTCGCCTTTTCGTTGAGAATTTCCCCCTCGGAGAAAGCGGCGGGTA
>CALNBE010000207.1 GCA_937874455.1 uncultured Opitutia bacterium
CCAACCCAAACTTTGTTCTTGCCTCATGAAACACCACTACTGGCACCGTTTCGCGGCCATGGAAATGGTTGCTCATAATCGCATAAGTGAGCAACTCCACCCCGCAAAACGCGGCCAATTGATGCAACTGCTTCCGCAGCACTTCCTTTGCTACGTCGTCGAGGAGGAATTCCCCGTTCACCGTCCGCGTCACGCAATGGTAAATCGTCGCCCGCTCAGCTGTCTTAAAACGTTTCGCTCTTGGCATGCCGCTTAATGAGAAGCGAAAGTGCCATTTGTCAAATCGAATTTAGCCTGGCACCGTTTCGCGGCCGTGGCCCCTGGCGCGGCGTGTGCCGCTTGGATCATCGTTTGAACAACGAACCAAGGAAGCCGCCCTTCTTCCAAGCGTGATAAGGCGACCAATCCCACCAGAAGGCCACTTCTCCTGTTGATCTCGCTTCGGTCTTCTCCGCTTTTCTGAAGTTCTTTCCGATGACGCGTTCAATGGTTTCCAGCGCTAGGTTTCGCAGCTCATAGAGCAGCGGGCCACCCATCGCAGTTTCGGTCACGTAGTCGTCATGCTCGAAGCGCTCAAGTGGAGCGACTTCCTTCGGGAGGCAATAAAGCTCATACGCCAACACTGCTTCCTTTCGCACCATCGGATCACTGCTGCTCAGTCCTTCCATCATCAGCGAGCGGAAGTCCGGCACACTCGCGCGGAATCTCGTTACCATTTTCAAGGCCGAGGATTTCACGCGATCGGTCGGCCCGCGGCCAAGATCAACGATTCTCGAGACAAGCGTGGATTCGTGTGCAGGATTAATTTTGCCGGGCCAGATGAGAACCTCGGAAAAAAACAACGCGATCTGCTGATCAACAACGTCGGCGGACGCCAAGGAGCTTAGCACGTCTTCAACCAGATCAGGCGTGAGTTGTAGCCGCTTCACATCGTCTGCCGACAATCCGACCGGATAGGCTCTGATGCCGTTCAAGCGCTCCTTAAGCTTGTCCGATACTCGCGCCATCTCAGTGCGTGATGAACTTGAGTTCGGAAGTAAAGAGCGTCGACCGCTCCATGAGTTGCACGCCGGAAGCGTTCGGCAGGAAGATCTGAATCCCCGTTCCTCCTTCAACGCCACCGATGAAGCCACGCGTGCCCGCCGGGATCACATATTCGCCCAACTGCGTCGCATTGTTACCCCACTTGTTGAGGTTATACATGATCTCAGCGTCGAGTGAGTTTGCAGGTTTGGTCAGCCCAAAGAACCGGCCGGAACCCTGTCCAAAATTCTCGCCGCGATAAACGATGGCCGAGAAAAAGTGCCTGGCACCTTTTGTGTCTTTTTGTGTCTCAAGAAGCCGGCGTGCGTGTTTATTTTTCGTTCCTGCTGGCACGCTGCTCGCGGGTTGGCTGCTCATTTTGGTGGGGAATCGAAAGTAGGCGAGGCGCTACGCAAGTGGGCAAGCAATGATTGTCGTTCAGCCTGTGTCAAAGAATCAAGCGCAGCAGCGAGCAAGGTATTACCCCCAATAAAGAAGCTCAGCCGACCATGCACCGCTTTTGTGTCGATTGACTCCTCTCCGCTCCAATCAATTACCAATCGATCTCCATCTAGGGCAACTGCGACTTCACGTTGATCGTCCTGCCGTTTCCGTGGAATCGATTCTTGAGTGACAACGGGTAAGCCTTGAAACACTATCAGTTTACTTTCGTCGATGGTAGCTCCAAGGCGGTCAATGCTGACCACTTTAATGCCTCTAATGATGCCGGTGATCGGTTCAATCGGCACTTCGACGAGTGACGTTTCAAAATTGCCGACACGGTAGAACACCGCACCTATCGGTGACGAGAAGGTTCGGACAGCAACTGGCACATATGGATCAACCTCTACGCTGACAGTAAGGTTGCTTGGCTTGATTTCGCGGATACTCAACATGGCGGCTACTTGGGCAAAGCGTGGATAAGGGCCACGAAACGGTGCCAGGTTAAGTTCAGAGGTGAGGAAAAACGGCTTTGGCGTAGGGAAAGCATGATTTTTAAGGGGTTAGCGAACGGGAAATTCCCTTTGCGGGTAACTCGCCTAAGGCAACAACGGCTGCATGACACCAACCCCGCTCCTTTTCAAGATTTTTCCTTCGCCGGTCGAGAAAAAGTGCCTGGCACCTTTTTTATCTTCATGAAACACCACTACTGGCATCGTTTCGCGGCCATCTATTCATCCTCCATATTTATTCATAGAAGATTTTCGTATCCGTTCTCGTAGCTCCAAACCGATTGGGCATGACTCCTGGGCATTTCGCTCCTTTTGGAGATTATAGCTTTCATGTATTATCATGCCGTCTTTGTTAAAGTAACACGAATTTTTTCCATCATTGTAATCCAAAAATTCAAAGACCAGCAGCGCAATTTCAATTTTCTTATTCACATCCGCCTTGTCGATTTTTTCACTCACAGAAAACTCACCATTGCAATTAAGGTTAATACACTGGAAAAACAATATAAACATATTTTCACCTCTCTCAAAAACATCCAAAATTTTTGCCAATTGCTGATCGACCAATGGGCCGTTCTTTTTTTGAGAAATATCCAACTCAATCAAAGCCTCATAGGATTCTTCCAAAATCATCCATTTTTTATCATGCAAACGAATAAATCCTTCTGCTTCTATTTTATTTAAGGCGCGCTCACCTGATGGTTTTTTAATAAAAAAACACCGAAGATAGTCTCCAATCAACGGATGTTTTTCAACATCTCCTTGAATTTGAATACGCCAATAATTATATTGAACCGAACCATCTTCCTTCTTTTTGAAATAAATAGAATCCAGTTCATTTTTGAATTCCAAAAAATCAAAAATTAATATGGAAACATCCTCCTTCTTTCGCACACTTACATCATCTATGCTTTCGTCAACGGTCAATAAGTCGTGACATCCGTAGTAAACCGATTCAAAAAATAGCACAAATATATCAGGATTTCTCTCATAGACATTCCAAATAACATCAAGTTTCCTTAAAACAATTTCATCATTTTTTCGAGCATAAATGCTGATCCTAAGCAAATCCTCATAAGTAGTCATCAATTCTGACCAATCCGTATTTTTCAACATAATAGTGCCTCTCGGCATCACCTTTTTAGCGCCAACCGTAGAACGCAATTCCGCCCTCAGTCCGGGGATTACACTCGACAAGAATATTTCGTTACCAGCCCCAAGAAAAAAACTGACTGATAAAAATAAAAATGCCCGTTTCATTTGATTTCCCCTCCTCCTGCAACAGCAGCAATCCCTCCACCATTAACACACGTATTCCAAAACAAGGCCACGAAACGGAGCCAGATTAAGTTCAGAGGTGAGGAAAAAAGGTTTGGGCGTGGGGACAGCATGGTTTTCAAGGGGTTGGCGAACGGGGAATTTCCTTTGCGGGGTAACGCGTCAGAAGAAAACAACAGCTGAATGACACTCCCGCCCTGCCTTTTCAAGATTTTTCCTTTGCCTCTCGTTAAAAAGTACCTGGCACCTTTTAACGACCCTGTTTTGCGGTTCTTAGAATAATCTGGTGCAAAACTTTTTCCGCCTCAAATTCGTCTTCCATGGAGACCATCACCGTCAACGCCGATCCCATGGCACAAATACTCCGTGACTTACTGCTTCAGTCACCCAGCCTGCTGGCTTGCCTCATCGGCTGCATCCTTACACTGACATTTCGGGAGAAATTACGAGGCGGCGCGTTCCCTGCCTTTTCCGGGTTTGCTCTGGCGCTCGTTATGAGTCTCACCTCTCCAGTGCTGTGGGCTTTTCTCCCGCCCAAAATCTACGAGATTAATCCCGATCTGATGGACGTGGCCACTTTCGCCATCGCTGCCATCCAAAATTTTCTCTGGGCCCTGATCTTTCTACTCCTTGGCCTCGGCATTTTCCTTGGCCGCGTCCAACCCGCGCCCCATTTCGTCGCCTCGTCGCGGCAGTAGTTACCTCCCGATTCGGTCCACGCTTCCGCCGTATTGTTTTCACAAAAAAACACCACCGAGCGCATGGGCCGCGGTGGTGTTTTTTCTCGGAGGAAAATTTTCCTCCGCCCTAGTTGGCGAAACGGAACAGCGCCACGTCGCCGTCCTTGAAAAGATATTCTTTTCCTTCGAGGCGGTATTTCCCCGCCTCGCGGGCGGCGGCGGTGGAACCGGCGGCAACCAGGTCGTCGTAGGAAACCACCTCGGCCTTGATGAAGCCTTTTTCAAAATCGGTGTGAATCACCCCGGCGCACTGCGGGGCGGTCATGCCATGCTTGAAGGTCCAAGCGCGAACTTCCTTTTCCCCGGCGGTGAAATACGAGGCCAGTCCGAGCAGATCATAACTGGCGCGGATGAGCAGGCTGACTCCGCTGTCGCTCACGCCGAGCGCTTCGAGGTATTCCTTCCCCTCCTCGGGGGAAAGCTCGCCCAACTCGGCCTCGACTTGGGCGCAAATCACGCAGACGCGGGCGTCGTGCGTGTTGGCGATGTATTCGCGCACCGCGGCCACATGCGGGTTCTGCGAAGGATCGGCCAAGTCGTTTTCCGCCACGTTGCAGGCGTAGAGCACCGGTTTCACCGAGAGCAGCCCGAAACTTTTCATGCGCTGGCGCTCCTCCTCGTCGGTTTCCAGCGAGGCGGCGGTCTTATTTTCGTTGAGGTGGGCAAGCAGGCGTTGCAACAGGGCGACATTCGCCGCGGCGTCTTTATCCTGCCCCCGCGCCTTCTTTTGATTCCGGTCTAGCTGTGTTTCGCAGGACTGCAAATCGGCCAGCACCAGCTCGGTGGTGATCACCTCGATGTCGCGCACCGGGTTCACGCCGCCCATGTTGTGCACGATGTCGTCGTTTTCAAAACAGCGCACCACATGCACAATCGCGTCCACCTCGCGGATGTTGGCAAGAAACTTGTTGCCCAGCCCCTCGCCTTTGGAGGCGCCGGCGACCAGTCCGGCAATGTCCACAAACTCGATCGCGGCGGGAATCACCACCTGGGTCTTGGCGATCGCTTGCAGCACGTGCATGCGTTCGTCCGGCACCTCGACCACGCCGACATTCGGCTCGATGGTGCAAAAGGGATAATTGGCCGCCTCGGCTTTGCGCGAGCGGGTCAGGGCGTTGAAGAGGGTGCTTTTGCCCACGTTGGGCAGTCCGACGATTCCGGCTTGGAGCATGATAAAAAGAGGATGCGAAAAGAAAGCCGCCACGCTGGAACCTCCGGGCGGCGGGTCAAGGGAATAGGCGTTTTTCCTCCGCGAGCCACCGTTGAAGATTGCGCGTTTCCGCCGTCTCGGCCTCAATGCGCCGATGCTTTTCTTCGGAAACACCTACCGGGCTTTGCGCTTTTTTCCGTGGGTTGTCGGGCTGGTCACCGCCGTTGCCTACGTCGCGGCGATGCCGGGCATCGACATCTCGGAGCTGGCCTGGGTGTGGATGCTGCCAATGGCGCTCTGGTCGCTCACCCGCCCAGGCTGGAAGCAATGGCTGCTGGTGAGTTTTGTTTGCATGTGGGCGGCGAAAATCTCCGTGCTCATCTGGCTGCGGCACATTTCCCCGCCGCTGGGCTGGGTGGGATTGATTTTCGCTACGGGGTATTTTGCGCTCTACCCCACGCTCTGGCTGGCGTGGCTGCGCTGGCTTTTCCCCAAAACCCTGCGCGCGCCGCTCGGCACCCGGCTGGTGATCCAGCTCGGTCTGGCCGGTTTTTGGGTGCTGCTCGAATGGGTGCAGGGCTGGCTCTTTACCGGTTGCCCGTGGCTGCTCCTCGCCGACACCCAGTGGCTGCGTCCGGCGGTGCTTTCCCTTTGCACCTTTGGCGGGCCGTGGGGATTGAGCTTTGCCATCGTGCTTTTCAACATCGGCCTGGCCCGTTACGCGGCGCGATTGCTCTTTGAACGCGACCGGCTGCTCGACGCCGCGCCGGGGCCAATGAGCGTGCTGCGACAGGTTTGCCCGGAATTTTATCTGGGCGTCGCCCCGATTTTCCTCGGGATGTTTTTCTTCTACCAAAACCTGCTGCAACTGCGAGAAACCAGCGTGCCGCTTTTCACCGCCGCCGCCGTGCAGACGGATTTCGACCCCAACGCAAAATGGGACGCGCAGCGCCTGCAGGAAAACACCGCCGTGGTGCGCGACCTGACGCTGGCGGCGGGAAAACTCACCAAGGAAAAGCCGCTTTTCCTCGCGGGCCAATCGCGGCCTGAACCGGCCAAAGGAAATTCCTCTCCTGATCTCATTCTCTGGCCGGAGGCCGCCCTGCCCTACGATGTGTTTGACCCGGATTTCCAAGGCTTCGTCACACGCCTCGCAAAGGAAACGGGATCAACCCTGCTCTTCGGCGGTATCAGCTATCGTGATTTGCCCGACGGAAAACGCGGCTACGACAACGGCATCTACGTCGCCACTGAAACCGGGGTCGCGGAGGAATTTTACAGCAAGCGCCACCTCGTGCCCTTCGGCGAATACATCCCCTTTCCCTTTAACAAACTCCCGCTCCGCACCATCGTGCCGGTGAGCGACGCCAACCTGGTCGGCGAGCGCGACGATCCGCTGCCGGTGCCGGTCAACGGCGGCACCTTGCTTGCCGGAACGCTGGTTTGCTACGAGGATATTTTCCCCGCGATGGGACGCGACCTGGCCCTGCGCGGCGCGGACTTCATTGCCGTTGTCACCAACGACGCTTGGTATGGCCGCGAGGCGGGTGCCTATCAGCACGCAGCCCATTGCGCGGTGCTGGCCGCCAGCCTGCAACTGCCGGTGATCCGCTGTGGCAACAACGGCTGGAGCGGCGTCTTTAATCCGCTGGGACGCGGCGAGGCGGTGACGGATGAAAACGGCAGCGTGTATTTTCGCGGCGCGGGTCGCTTCGAGGTGATCGGTGTCCCCGCCCCGCTTCGGAAGCCGACTTTTTACCTCCGCCACGGCGACTGGGTGGTCACTTTCTCCGCCCTGCTCACGCTCTGGACTTTCCTCCGCAACCGTCGCTGGCGTCGAACGCGGGACGAGGAGTGATTTTCCGTTGCCCAGCAAGGGAAGGCGAAAGGAGAAACAGGGTGCGCAAAGGAAAACTCCTCGCGCACCCCACATCTCCTCTCGCGTCGGACCTCGTTTTCCTCCGCGTCAGGAATACAGTTCCGCGCCTTGGTCGTTGAACTCGCGCGACTTTTCCGCCAGACCCTTTTCCAGCGCCTCGGTGCTGTTCAGGCCTTTTTCCTCCGCGTAGCGGCGGATGTCGTCGGTGATTTTCATCGAGCAAAAATGCGGGCCGCACATGGAGCAGAAGTGAGCGGTCTTGGCACCTTCCTGCGGCAGGGTTTCGTCGTGAAAACTTCGCGCCAGTTCGGGGTCGAGCGAGAGATTGAACTGGTCTTCCCAGCGAAACTCAAACCGGGCCTTCGAAAGCGCGTTGTCGCGGTATTGCGCCGCGGGATGTCCCTTCGCCAGGTCCGCCGCGTGGGCCGCGATCTTGTAGGCGATTACTCCGGCGCGCACGTCGTCGCGGTTCGGCAGACCGAGGTGTTCCTTTGGCGTGACGTAGCAGAGCATCGCGGTGCCATACCAGCCGATCATCGCCGCGCCGATGCCGCTGGTGATGTGGTCGTAGCCCGGCGC
>CALNBE010000208.1 GCA_937874455.1 uncultured Opitutia bacterium
AAAATCCCTCCGCCACGCCGGTCGAGGCCGACAGCGGAGTCGCCGCCACCACGCCGATGGCGGTCTTCGCCGCGCCGCTCACCCACAAACCCGACGAAATCAACCGCGCCGCCGCACTGGTTTCCCTTGAAAACGAATCGGGCCGGCTCGGCACCTGGCTCGTCGCCGGCACACTTTCCGAGTTTTTTCCTCCGCAAGTTTTCACCTTCCAAAACCGTTCCTATTCCCTCGCGCTGCGCCTCCAGCGTCACTACCTGCCGTTTTCCCTCCACCTCGAAAAATTCACCCACGAATATTATCCCGGCACCAATATCCCCAAAAACTTCGCCAGCGCCGTCCGCATCCAGGAGCCGGGTCAGGGCGAACGCGCCGCCGTGATCCGCATGAACGACCCGCTGCGTCACCGCGGGCTCACCTTCTTCCAGTCCCAGTTCAAATCCGGCTCCGGGCCCGATATCACCATCCTTCAGGTTGTCCGCAACCCAGGCCGTCTCCTGCCCTACATCGCCATTTACTGCGTCGGCGTCGGCATGCTGCTCCAATTTTCTCTCAGCTTCGCCAAATACCTTTCCCGCCTCCGCCCCGCCA
This sequence comes from uncultured Opitutia bacterium, assembly GCA_937874455.1. Taxonomy (GTDB): domain Bacteria; phylum Verrucomicrobiota; class Verrucomicrobiia; order Opitutales; family UBA953; genus CALNBE01. The sequence goes on from CALNBE010000208.1 coordinate 589, forward strand.
AAAACACCGCCGCACTGGGGCTGCTCGCCGCCGTTTCCCTTGGCATTTCCTCCGCGCCGGGCGAACTCCGCGCCGCCGACACCGCCAGCACTTTTGCCGAATTTCCCGTGCAGCACGGCGGACGCATCCAGCCGGTTGACACACTTGCCCGCAACGCTCTGCTCATCTTGCGCGGCAAACAAAGCGTGGCTTTTTCCCCGGAGGAAACCATCGCCTTTGGCCAAAAGCCTTCCACCTGGACCGCCGAGGAAAAAACCCGCCTCGCCGCCGCCGGGATTCAATTTTCCTCCGCGGTGCTGGACGCGCTGGAAAAACGTCCGGTGCCGCTGACGGTGCGCTTTGGCCGCGGCTCTCTTTCCCCTGACGCCTGGCTGCTCGAACTGGTTTTCCGTCCGCAGGTCGCCGCCCACTTCAAGGTTTTCCGCATCGACAACCACGAGGTGCAGGCGCTGCTCGGGGTCACGCCGGGCGAAACCAACGCCTTTTCCTGGGCGCAAATTCTTCCCGCCCTAGCCACCATCGAGCCCAAGGCCCGCGAGGCGGCGCAAAAGGAAAACGCCCTGCGCACGCCGTTCGAACGCGGCTTGGTCAAACTCTCCGCCGCCGCCGACACCTACCACATGCTCACGGTGACCTTTGCCCCCGGCGACCTGCCGCCCAATATCCTGCCCATCCAGGAATACATGGCCTGGCTTTCCTCGCTCCAACAGGCCGCCGCCGAGGTCGAAAAAAACAAGTCCGCCGACGGCTCCACGCGCTTCGACGAAAAACTGCAGCAGGAACTCCAGGCCTTCATCATCCGCTACCAGGGCATGGCCCGCGAGGGTCGCGTGGGCATCGTTCCGCCGCGCACTGCGGAGGAAATTTCCCATAACAAATGGGCCAACCTCGGCGAAACCCTGCTCAACGTCACCGACAACCAACCGCTCGACCATCCGCCGGTGCTGCCGCTGCTGGCCGATCTTTACGCCGCCTACCAAGCCGCCGATCCGGTCGGCGAGGCCCGCGCCATCGCGGGGCTGGAGGCAATGTATGGCGC
>CALNBE010000209.1 GCA_937874455.1 uncultured Opitutia bacterium
TTCGCCGCCGTACCACTTGCGGAGCGCGGCGGGCACCTTGACCGTGCCGTCGGGCTGGACGTTATTTTCCAGCAGGGCCGCGAGCACACGCGGCAGGCCGAGACCGGAGCCGTTCAGGGTGTGCAGGATTTCCGCCTTGCCGCCGTTTTTCGGACGATAGCGGATCCCGGCGCGGCGCGCCTGAAAGTCGGTGAAATTCGAGCAGGAGGAGACTTCGAGCCAGCGTTTTTGCCCGCCCGCCCACACTTCCAAATCGTATTGCTTGGCGTGGGGGAAACCGATGTCCCCGGCGCAAATCCGCAGCACGCGATACGGCAGTTCGAGTTTTTGCAAAAGTCGCTCGGCGTCAGCGCGCAGTTTTTCCAATTCGTCAAAGGAAGTGTCGGGATGCACCCACTTCACCATTTCCACCTTGTCGAACTGGTGCAGGCGGTTCAGCCCGCGCACGTGCGCGCCCCAACTTCCGGCTTCGCGGCGGAAACAGGGCGTGTAGCCGCAACGGTAAATCGGGAGTTTTTCCTCCGGGATGATTTCGTCGCGGAAGAAATTCGTCACCGGCACCTCGGCGGTGGGAATCAGGTAAAGGTCGTCCGCCGTCGCGTGATACATCTGCCCTTCCTTGTCGGGCAACTGCCCGGTGGCGGTGGCGCTGGCGGGATTCACCAGCAGGGGCGCCAGCACTTCCTCGTAACCGGCGTTGTTGGCCTCCTCCAGGAAAAACTGGATCAGCGCGCGCACCAGCCGAGCCATGTCGCCAACGTAAAACGGAAAGCCCGCGCCGGTCACTTTCACCCCGCGTTCGAAATCCACCAGCTCGCTGAACCACGGCAAATCCCAATGCGGCACAGCCTGAGCCGAGACGAGTTTTTCGATTTCGCCCCAGGTGCCGACGGTTTGATTTTCCTCCTCGCCGCGTCCGTCCGGCACCGAGTCGTGCGGGACATTGGGGATGGTGAGGAAAAGTTGTTTCCACTGCTCGTCGGTTTCCGCCGCGGTTTTTTCCAGTTCCTTGACCTTGGCGGAGGCGGCTTTCATTTCCGCCACCTTGGCGAGAAACTCCGGCGTGCCCTTCGGCATGTGGGCCATTTCCTTGTTCGCCGCATTTTGCGCGGCCTTGGCCTGCTCCGCCTCGGCAATGATGGACCGGCGTCGCGCATCCAGCGCCGCAAAGGCATCCCAATCCACTTGGAATTTCTTCCGGGCGATCGCGGCTTTCACCGCATCCATGTTGTCGCGAAGGAACTTGATATCGAGCATCGGTAAAAAGAAAGCGGTTAAAGTGCGCCTCCCGGCGGCGGAGGCAAAGCGAAAAGCACGCGGGGGAAACGGCGGTTGCCAGTGCGACGGCGGTGTCTATTTTGCAGCACAATGGGAGTTCGCACGCTTTGTGCTGGAGCGCTTGCGCAAAAAAAAAGTTTCCTTTCCCATTGCCAGCGCGGTCGCAAAAGCCAGCAAGGACCGCCTTTCGCAATCAGCCTGCCTTTGTATGCAAATTCGTAATGTCGCCGTTATCGCCCACGTGGACCATGGCAAAACCACACTTACTGACCGCCTGCTCTACCAGTCCGGCATGTTCCGCACCGAGGATCTCGACAAGCTCGCGGGAGGACAACACGGGCTGGTCATGGACTCCGGCGACTTGGAACGCGAACGCGGCATCACCATCACCGCGAAAAACTGCGCCATCCGCTGGCGCGATCCGCGCGACGGCCAGGAATACAAAATTAATTTGATCGACACCCCCGGCCACGCCGACTTCGGAGGCGAGGTCGAGCGCGTGCTCAACATGGCTGACGGGTGTCTGCTGGTGGTGGACAGCTTCGAGGGGCCGATGCCCCAAACGCGCTTCGTGCTCAGCAAGGCGCTCGCGCTCGGACTCAAGCCCGTTGTCGTGATCAACAAGGTGGACAAGCCCACCGCCCGCCCGAACGACGTGGTTAACGAGGTCTTCGACCTGCTCGTCGCCCTTAACGCGCCGGACAGCGCGCTCGATTTCCCCGTCGTTTACGCCTCCGCCCGCGAGGGCTGGGCCACGGTGGACAGCGGCCGCATCACCAACGACCGCCCAACCAACCTGCTCGACCTCTACCAGGTCATCGTGGACAGCATCCCCGCGCCCTACGCGCCGGGTTCCTCCCGCGGTGCCGCCGCCGGTTTCGCCTCCCGCGCCGAGGCGCTGGAGTACCCGCTGCAAATGATGGTCACCAGCATCCTTTACAGCGACTACGTGGGCCGGATCGCAGTGGGCCGCGTTTCCGCCGGAACTTTGAAAAACAACCAGCTCGTCGCCCTGGTCGCCCGCAACGGCACCATCAAGCGGCAAAAAATTCTCAAGCTGGAAACCTTCGAGGGTTTGCGCCGCGCCGAAACCGCCGAGGCCACCGCCGGCGACATTTGCGCGGTGGTCGGCTTGGAAAATGTCGAAATCGGCGCCACCATCACCGACCCCGAAACCCCGGTGCCCATGCCGCCGGTGGAGATTGACGAGCCAACGGTCACCATGGCCTTTCGCGTCAACGACTCCCCTTTCGCCGGGCGCGAAGGAAAATACGTCACCGGACGCCAGATCGGCGACCGGCTGGAAAAGGAACTGGAGCGCAATGTCGCCCTGCGCGTCGAGCGCGCCACCGACAATGATTCCTTTCAGGTTTCTGGACGCGGGCTGATGCACCTCGGCGTGCTCATTGAAACCATGCGCCGCGAAGGTTTTGAACTGCAGGTCGGCAAACCACAGGTGATCATCCGCGAAATCAACGGCGTGAAATGCGAGCCGATCGAGACTCTGGTGATCGACTGCCCGGAGGAAAATCAAAGCGACGTGATGTCCCTCGTCCTCGGACGCAAGGGCGAACTCCAGCACATGGACGCCAAGACCGGCGCCACCGGCTGGATTCACATGGAGTTTAAAATTCCCTCCCGCTCCCTCTTCGGCCTGCGCACCATGCTGCTCACCGCCACCCGCGGCGAGTCCATCATGCACCACACCTTGCTCGACTACGAACCGCTCAAAGGCGAGCCGCCGCGCCGTCCGCAAGGGGTGATGGTCGCCAATGCCACTGGCGCCGTCTCCGCCTACTCGCTCGACCGGCTTTACGACCGCGGCGACTTCTTCGTCAAACCGGGCGACGAAATTTACGAGGGCCAGGTAGTCGGGGAACACTGCAAGGACAACGATCTGCCGGTGAATCTCGACATCAACAAAAAGCTCACCAACGTGCGCGCCTCCGGCTCCGATGACCAGGCCCGCGTCAAACCGCCCCGGCAAATGTCCCTGGAAGCCTCGCTCGAATACATCGAGTCCGACGAGCTGGTCGAGGCCACGCCGCATTCCCTCCGCCTGCGCAAGCGCTGGCTCAAGGAAAACGACCGGAAAAAATACGAAAAAGCCGAGGCCAACAAGGCGGGCTGATTTCCTCCGCGCCGCGCGCCATTTTTCCTTCGCAAAAAAACAACGGTCTCCCCGACCGTTGTTTTTTTTTTGCGTCTTTTTCCCGTTTGCCTTCTTCCAGCCCCTTCCCACCCTTTCCCACATGAAAAACCTCCTGCTCGTCTCCGCCGCCAGCCTTCTCCTCCTCGGTTGCAGCACCCGGGAAATGGACACTGCCGCCAGCAACACCATTCGCACCGTCACCTATCCCGTCACCGCCCCGATCCGCGCCATCGGCCAAAGCATCCCGCTGGCCTCGGACACCGAATACGTTTACTGGCGCGCCATTCCTGGCACCAATCACTTTGAAACCTACACGTCCTCCAAACCGCTGACCGCAGAGGAAATGGAGGAGCTGGGCATTCTGCAATCTCCCGAGCCGCCCGTCGTGGACGCCAAGTAAATTTCCTTTGCTAGCCCCATTTCGCCGGATCCTGTTTGTCCGGGGCTAGCGCGCCGATGAAAGGCAGGTTCCGGTAGCGCTCCGCAAAATCCAGCCCATAGCCGACCACAAAGCGGTCCGGGATGTCGAAGCCCGTGTAATCGGAAAAGAAATCCACCTGCCGTCGCGCCTTCTTGTCCAGCAACACGCAAGTCCGCAAACTCGCCGGTCCCTGCTTTTGCAATAGCGCGCACAGGCGGCTCAGCGTGTTTCCCGTGTCCAAAATGTCGTCCACCACCAGCACGTGCCGTCCAACCAGATCCAGCCGCAGCAAGTCCGCCATTTGCGGCGGGGTTTTCGGCACGGTACCGTCGAGATAGGAGGAAACCCGGATCGAATCAAAACGGGTGTGCAGGGAAATTTCCCGCAGCAAATCCGCTGCAAAAATCAGCGCGCCGTTCGCCACCGCCACCAGCGTCAACTCCCTCACCCCCCGCGCCGCGTAATCCCGCGTGATCTGTTGCCCCAGCAAACGCACCTGCTCCGCCAGCCGGGCCCGGCCGATCAGCACCCGCTCAATGTCCGGGTGCGCCTCCGCTTCCGCATTTTCCTTCGCGACAGTTGGTAACTTCATCAAACAGGGTAATGTATTTCCTCCGCGCCGCCGTCAATCGGCGGCTTTTCTATTGCTTTAAAATCCCCCCGCGCCCAAAAAAGCCGCAAAACCTTCACCGCACGTGACTACTCCCCTAATCGAACACGGTTTCCTCACCCTGGCTGTCATCTCTCCCCGCCTCCGTTTGGCGGATGTCTCCACCAACACCCAATACCTGGAAGCCGCCGCCCGCCGCGCCGCCGACGAAGGGGCCTCGCTGGTGCTCTTCCCCGAACTGTCCCTCACCGGCTATTCCTGCGGAGACCTTTTTTATCAGGAAGCCCTGCTACGCGAAACCCGCACCGGCCTCAACCACCTGGCTGCGCTCACCGCAGAGTTAAAAACCGCCATCATCGTCGGCCTGCCGTTAGCCGTGCAGGGTCGTCTTTACAACACCGCCGTCCTGCTGGCCAACGGCAAGATCGTTGGCATCGTGCCCAAAACCCACCTGCCCAACACCGGCGAATTTTACGAGCAACGCTGGTTCACCTCCGGCAACGTCTGGAACGGCGGCAAGACCGTCTTCATCGGCGACCAGGAAATTCCCTTTGGCAACGACCTGCTCTTTCAGGCGGAAAACATGCGCGAATGCGTGATCGGGCTCGAAATCTGCGAGGATCTCTGGGCAGTCGAGCCACCGAGTGGCCGCCAGGCGCTGGCCGGAGCCACCCTGATCTGCAATCCTTCCGCGGGCAACGAGCTGCTCGGCAAGGCCGCCTACCGCCGCCAGCTGATCATCCAGCAATCCGCCCGCTGCATCGCCGCCTACGCCTACACCAACGCCGGCCCCAACGAATCCTCCACCGACGTGGTGTTCAGTGGCCATAATTTGATCGCCAAAAACGGAGTGCTGCTCGCCGAGTCCGAGCGGTTTTCCTTCGAGGATACCATGCTCATTTCCCAAGTGGACATTCGCCGCTTGCTGCACGAGCGCCGCCTCAACAACACTTGGTTCGGCACCGAGCCCGCGCCCTTCCGCCGCATTCCTTTCACGCTGGAGGCGCCCGTCGGCGCCGGCCCCAAGCTTCGCCGCCGCATCAATCCAACGCCCTTCGTCCCCGCCGATCCGGCCAAACGCGAGGAGACCTGCCTGGAGATTTTCTCCATCCAAACCACCGCCCTCACCCGCCGCATCCAGCAAGTGGGCACCAAGACGCTCACCATCGGCATCTCGGGCGGACTCGACTCCACGCTGGCGCTGCTGGTCGCGGTCGAGGCGTTCAACCGGCTGGGTTACGACCGCAAAGGAATCCTCGCAATCTCCATGCCCGGCCCCGGCACCAGCACCCGTACCCGCACCAATGCCCAGCACCTCGCGCAGGCCTTGGGCGTCGGCTACCGGGAAATCCCCATCGCGGCGGCTTTCCAGCAACATCTCGCCGATCTCGACCACCCTGCCGACCAGCACGACCTGACTTTTGAAAACGCCCAAGCCCGCGAACGCACCCAAATTCTCATGGGGCTCGCGGGGAAAACCGGCGGCTTTGTCCTCGGCACCGGGGACCTCTCGGAGGCCGCACTGGGCTGGTGCACCTTCAACGGCGACCACATGTCGATGTACCACGTCAACATCGGCGTGCCCAAAACCCTCGTCCGCTATCTGGTCGCCTGGGCTGCCCAAGCCCGCTACGTTGGCGAGGCCCAGGTGGTGCTCAACGACATTGTCAACACCCCGATCAGCCCCGAGCTGCTCCCGCCGTCGCACAGCGGCGAAATCGCCCAGGAAACCGAGGCGCTGGTCGGGCCCTACGAGCTGCACGACTTTTTCCTCTTCCATTTCCTCCGCACCGGCAGCGCCCCGAAGAAAATCCTTTTCCTCGCCGAGCGGGCCTTCGAAGGGAAATACGACACCGACACGCTGCGCCACTGGCTGCGCGTTTTCATCCGCCGTTTCTTCCAGCAGCAATACAAGCGCTCCGCGATGCCCGACGGGCCCAAAGTCGGCACGGTGGCCCTTTCGCCGCGCGGCGACTGGCGGATGCCCAGCGATGCCAATCCCGACCTCTGGCTCCGCGAACTGGAATAATTTCCCGGAGGAATTTTCCTCCGCTCAGCCAAACAGCGCCTCGACGTAGGCCGGCACCGAGAACGGTTGCAGATCCTCCGGCTGCTCGCCTAAGCCGACAAAATAAATCGGCAGCCCCAGGCTGCGGTAAATCCCCACCAGCGCCCCGCCGCGCGAGGTGCCGTCGAGCTTCGTGATGACCAGCCCGGTCAGGCCAAAGGCCTCGTGAAAAACCCTCGCCTGCTCGACCGAGTTCGATCCCAACGAGCCGTCCACCACCAACCAGCGGTGATGCGGCGCGGACGGATCAACCTTTTGCACCACGCGGCCAAATTTTTTCAATTCCTCCAGCAAATGCCCCTTGGTGTGCAGGCGCCCGGCGGTGTCGAGAATCGCCACGTCCTTGCTCCGGGATTTCGCGGCCTGCAACGTGTCAAACGCCACCGCCGCCGAATCCGCCCCGTGCTGGCTGGAGACAATCTCCACCTGCAAGCGCTCCGCCCAGCTTTGGATCTGGGCGTTGGCCGCGGCGCGAAAAGTGTCGCAGGCACCGAGAATCACCGACCGGCCTTCCTGCTGGAGCCGCCAGGCGAGCTTCGCCGCAGTGGTGGTTTTTCCCGCGCCGTTCACCCCGATCAGGGCGATCACCTCTGGATGATGCTCCGGGTTTGCCGTAAAATTCCCCTCGGCCCCGGCCAGCACCCGCGTCAAAACCGTTGTGCCAATTTTCGCCGCGTCCTGTCCGCGCAATTCCTTGTCCTTGCGATAGGCGGCGCGAATTTCCCCCAAAATTTCCTCCGTGGTTTCCACTCCAAAATCCGCCGCGAAGAGCGCTTCCTCCAACTCGTCAATGGTCGCCGCGTCCAGCTTGGCGGCAAACAGGCCGCCCACCTTGCCGAAAAACTTCTGGAAGGTCGGCGTGTTCTTCCGCAGTCCGTCTTTAAATTTCTGAAACAGTGATCCGAACATGAAAAACCTTTTTCCTCCGCTCCCCTAGGAATCCGCAGCCTCGCGCAGGGGCCGGTTCAGCCGGGCCTTCACGCGGTCCAGAATGCCGTTGACGAATCGCTTGGCGTCATCGGTGGAAAATTCCTTTGCCAGCTCAATCGCCTCGTTAATCGTCACCACCGGCGGAATGTCGCGCCGGAAAAGCAGTTCGTAAACCGCCAATCGCAAAATGGCCAAATCCACCTTGGCGATGCGATCGAAGGCCCAGTTTTGCGCGTACACCCGGATCGCCTCGTCCACATCGGCAATATTTTCCACCACGCCATTCACCAGTTCCTCCGCGAAAGCGTAGTATTCGCGCTCCTTTTCCTGCGCGCTGAAAAACTGCCGCAGTGCGTCAGCCAGATGATCGGGACAACACGCGTCCCAAGCATAGAGATATTGCATCGCGGCGATGCGATTGGCCCGGCGGCGATTGGGCTTCCGGGCACCCTCCTGCGGCTCTTTTTGCTCTGCTGGCTCCATGCGTGTGCGTTAGTTTTTGTGAAAAGGGGAGCGCCCGTTGCCGAAGGAATCACCTTCGTCCTCGTCGTCCCCCATGTCCTCCATAAAATCCTGCAAGGCGGCGGCATCATCCTCGGTTTGCTGGCGGGCCACTTCCTCGTCGAGCGCGTCCAGATAGTCGCCAAGCTGCACATGGTGCCAGGCCATTTCCAGGGCGGCGTGCGCAAACTCGGCGCCGCGATCCAGCCCGCCCGTGACTCTTTCCTCCGCCTGCGCCCGGGTGTTGGTGGTCAGTATTCCGTTGATCACCGGGACCTCCGTTTGCATCGCAATCCCCTGCAAGGCGACCGCCGTACTTTGGGCAATCACCTCGTGGTGCAGGGTGTCACCCGCGATAATCAGGCCAAGGGCAATGACACAGTCGTACTCGCCCGTTTGCGCCAGCATGTTGGCCACATAAGGCAACTCCGAGGCACCGGGAACGCGCAATACTTTGATCGCCCCTTCCGCGACTCTTGCCGCGCGCAGCTCCGAACGAACCCGCTCCAGCAAAGCCTCCACCAAGTCGTTGTTATAGCGGGAGGCGACGATGCCGAAAAACAAATCGGTGCCGTCAACACTGGGAGCGGTGGGCTTGTCCGTACTCATGTATCAAAGAAGAAAACGTCAAAGGGAAGCTTCCCCCGCTTCAAACGCAAGGGAAGAAATGGCCAACAATGGAGAGCGTCCTCAATCAAGGATCTGCGCGCCCTGGCTGGAGCCGCGATTTTCCTCCAAGCGGATTTCTTTCCGGCTGCTGCATGCGGTCAAAGTCAGCGCGCCAACGGCGACCAACAGGATAATGAGGGTGTTTTTCATAAGTATTTTTAAGAGAAATTTTCTTACTCGAACGGCACCTGCTCGACCACCTCCAGATCGTAGCCTTCCAGCCCGACCATTTTGCGCGAGGTGTTGCTCAACAAGCGGATTTTGCGCAGGCCCAAGGCGCACAACACCTGAGCGCCGATGCCGTAGTCGCGCAGGCCCATCGGCTTGGCCAGCACTTGGCCGTCCTCCGAGGGCATGTTTTCCAGCGTGTTTTGTGGATGCTCAATGTAGAGGAAAACGCCCTGCCCGGCCCGGGAGATTTTTTCCAGCGACCGCTGCAGACTTTTTTGTCCGTCCGTGCCTTTCAGCAAAAACAAATCCGCCAACACGTCCTCTGCCTGCACCCGCACCAGCGTCGGGCCGGAGCCAAGCGCTCCCATCGTGAACGCCAGATGATGCCGCCCGTCCACCTTGCTGCGAAAAATGTGCAGGGTAAAATCACCGTAGGCCGAGGGAAAGGGCCGCCGGGCCACCAATTCGACCAACGTCTCCCGCCGCGCCCGGTACTCGATCAATTGCGCGATGGAAACCATTTTCAGGCCGAATTTTTTCTTAAACTCCGTCAGTTCCGGCAACCGCTGCACCGTGCCGTCGTCGTTCACCAGCTCGCACAGCACGCCGGAGGGGTGCAGTCCCGCTAGCCGGGCCAAGTCCACCGCAGCCTCCGTGTGCCCGGCCCGCTCCAGCACACCGCCCGGGCGCGCCCGCAAAGGAAACACATGCCCCGGCTGCACCAGCTGCTCGGGCGTCGACTTTTCGTCTGCAATGATGCGGATTGCCGCAGTGCGGTCATGCGCGCTGATGCCGGTCGTGACGCCCTCGGCGGCATCCACCGTCACCGTAAAATCCGTGCGATGCCCTTCGCGGTTTTGCTGTACCATCGGGCCAAGCCCGAGGCGGCGCAACTGACTCTCGACTGTCGGGACGCAAATGATACCGCTGCAATAGCGGATCATCATCGTCACCGTCTCCGGGGTCGCCTTTTCGGCCGCCATGATCAGGTCGCCCTCGTTCTCCCGATGCTCGTCATCGGTGACGATGATCAATCGGCCTGCGGCAATGTCCGCAATCGCATCTTCAATGGGATCAAAGGGAGACAGCATGGGAAAGGCGAGGAGTTTCGGACGCCGCCGCAGGGTTGTCAACCCACCGGGAGCATCCGGTGGATCGACGCCTTTCCTCCGGCCGCATCAGCCTGCCACACTCACTTGCCCAAGGCTTCTTTGACCTTGGCGTAAGTAATTTCCCCATTCCGGGTGTTCAAACCCTTGGCCAACTCGGGGAATTTTTCCATCGCGGCCTCCGCGCCCAGATCCGCCAGCCGCACCGCGTAGGGGATGGTGGCGTTCGACAACGCCTCCGTCGCCGTCCGCGCATAGGCGCCGGGCATGTTGGTCACGCAGTAGTGCGTCACCCCCTCCTCCACAAAAGTCGGATGCAGGTGCGAGGTGGGCCGGGAAGTTTCCGAGCAACCGCCTTGGTCGATGGCAATGTCCACAAAAACCGATCCTGGCTTCATCAGGCGAAGCAGTTCGCGGCGGAGCAACTTCGGTGCCTTCGCGCCGGGCAGCAGCACCGCGCCGATCAGCAAGTCCGTGCTGGGCAGCAGCTCGCGCAGATTGTGCTCGTTCGAGAAAACCGTTTTGACCGAGGAACCCAGCACAGTGTCCAGATAGCGCATCTTTTCGATGTCCACATCCAAAATCGACACATCCGCACCAAATCCCTTCGCCATGCGCGCGGCATTCACTCCGGCGGTCCCGCCGCCGACCACCACTACCTTTGCCGGCAGCACGCCCGGCACGCCGCCAAGCAAAACTCCCGCGCCACCCTGCACCTGCGACAGATGCTGCGCGCCCACGACGACCGACATCCGTCCGGCAATTTCACTCATCGGCTCCAGCAGGGGTAGCCGACGGTTCAGCTCCACGGTCTCATAGGCAATCGCCGTGGTCTTCGCCTTCAACAGCGCCTCGGTCAGCTCCGGCTCCGCCGCCAAATGCAGATAGGTGAATAGCAACAAATCCGGCCGCAAATAACCGTACTCGGAAGCCTGCGGCTCCTTCACTTTGATCACCATCCCGGCCTTTCCCCATACCTCGGCCGCGCTTTCCAAAATTTCTCCGCCCGCCGCCGCATAATCAGCGTCCAAAAATCCGCTACCCACGCCCGCGCCTTTCTCCACGAATACTTGATGCCCGCGGCTGGTCAGCATTCTCACGCCCCCAGGTGTCGCAGCCACTCGGCTTTCTTTTTCTTTTACCTCTTTGGGTATGCCAATTTTCATAGTTTTGTGCCCTGTTAAACAATTCAGGAAAGGCGACAGCAAAGCATAAATGATACCAGTATCAACACCGGAGGGAGGAGAAATCGCAGGCCCCCGTTTTTATTTGTTGCCGAGCACCCCATGCACCAAGCCAACATCACAAACAGCAATAAATTGCCAATTCCCGCTTCCCGGTAACTCAACGTCAAAGCCATTCCCGGCACTGCCGAAGCTTGTTCAACCAAAAGCAATAGTACTGCCAAAATTTGTGCAGCCAGCCAATTCACCCATCCCATCCACCCGGCCAGTCCCAATGCGCCGCCAGCCAAACTGGCAAAGCCCAGCACCATCGCCGGGGTGGACAACGGCACCGCCAGCAAATTCACCGCTAGCGAACCAACTGAGAACAAATCGAAGTGCTCCACGATCAGCGGCGAACTCGCCAGCGTCGCCGCCAGCCCGATGCACAAACTGTCCACCAGCCATCTCTGCCCGGCGACCAAGCTGCGCTGCCACCAAGCCCAACTGCGCTCCGGTAAATCCCGCCACAAAACCCAACGCGCCTTGATCCAGCCAGCCAGCGGCACACCGTAAAGCAACAGCATCGCCACCACCGCATAGGAAAGTTGAAAGCCGATATTTAGCAGTGTCAGCGGCTCCCACAACAATACCGTCGTGGCCGCAAACACCAAGCCGGCCAGCGGACTGCCATTCCGCCGCGCCACCCGCGCCAGCAACATGCACGCAATCATCCACCAAGCCCGAAAAGCCGACGGGGCCGCGCCGGTCACCAGCACAAACGCCAGCAGCACCACGATAATGCCCAGCCGCCAGGCCGCATCCGGAGCCCGCAGCCGCTTCCCCAGCCAAAACAATGCCGCCGCAATCACCCCGATGTGCAGCCCGCTAATCGCAAACAAATGCATGGTCCCAGTGCGCGCAAAAGTAGTCCGGGTCTCGCCGGACAGCGAGGAAATCCGCCCCAGCATCATTCCAACCAGCGCGTCTGCCTGCGCGGGGCTTTCCTCCAAGCCGCGCCGCAAACCCGCCTCCAGCCGTGCCGCCTGCCGGGCGCTCCAGCGCGTCACCCACGGGGCCTCCCGCTCCACTGCAAGCAAACTTCCCCGCGTCACCGCCCGTGACGCCCGCCGATATTCCAAATATTCGACAAACCCCGCGCTCTCCTCCTCCGAAAACTGCTGGGCCAGCGCACTCACTACGCCGCGCAAACGCCAGCGCGCACCAGGCAGCAAAGTTTCCTCCGGCACCGGACGACGCACCTGGCAAAACACGTCCGTGTTCTCCGCCGCTGCCAAAAAATCCGGCGCTCCCACCACGCGCGCCACTCCCGAAACCGTTTTGGAGGTCTCCCGCGCAGGAAAAACCTGCACCCACTCAACCACCATCTCCGCCTCCCGCGGCGGACGTTCCGCCCAATCCACCCGCGGCGGCACACGGACCGCAAACAGCAGCAGCGCCAGCCCCGCGATGCCCGCGACAAAAGACACCTGCCAAAGGAAAATTTCCTCCGCGCCCCGCCAAGCCCCCGCCACACCCACCAGCAGCAACAACACGCCAGCCAGCGGGGCGTGCCAGTCCACCGCAAAGCAAAATGTCCACACCAGCACCAAGGGCACAAGCACCCACAGCAACGGCACATGCCCGACCGGCACGGGGCCGGATTCGTCCGACGACGCTAGCAGGGCGGGTTGGATATCCTCGGCAAGTAATGCGGCCACTTCCGAAAACCTGTCATGAAACTTTTTTTCGCAACCAGCACGCGGAGAAACTCCCATTTTCCGCCGCGACACAATGGCGGGGCCGCCAACAAATCCCGCAGTGGCAGACAGACAAAGGCCCGCTCCGCGAAACGGGGATGCGGGAGCACCAGCCGTTCGGTCACCCGGGTCTCGTTCTCATAGATCCTTTCGAGCTCCGCGAGCAGCCCGGTGTT
>CALNBE010000210.1 GCA_937874455.1 uncultured Opitutia bacterium
GCCGAGGTGCTCGAGCTGCCCCGGAACACGGGCGGTGCCGGCGGCTTCGCGGTCGGCATGGCCCATGCGGTCGAGGCCCTCGACGCGGACCTCGTCTGGCTGATGGACGACGACACGATCCCGACTCCGACGGCCCTCGCCGAGCTGCTCGCCGCCAACGAAAAGGACCTTTTGGCCGCAAAGGAAAAAGGCATTTCCTCCGCGATGCTCGACCGGCTCCGGCTCACTCCGGAACGCATCTCCGCCATGGCCAACGGCGCCCGCGAGGTCGCCCGGCTGCCCGATCCGGTCGGCGCGGTCATCGAGGAAATTTCCCGTCCCAACGGCCTGCGCATCCTCAAACGCAGCGTGCCCATCGGCGTCATCGGCATCATCTACGAATCCCGCCCCAATGTCACCTGCGACGCCGCCGTGCTCTGCCTCAAGGCGGGCAACGCCGCCGTCCTGCGCGGGGGCAGCGAGGCCTTTCACTCCAACACCGCCATCGCCGCCGTCATGAGCCGGGCGCTCGCCCAGTCCGGCCTGCCCGCCGCCGCCGTGTCCTTCGTGCCGTCCACCGAGCGCGAGGCCATTCCATTGCTCTGCGCGCTCGACAAGTTGATCGATGTGATGGTGCCGCGCGGCGGGCACGGACTCATCGAAACCGTGGTCAAGCACGCCCGCATGCCGGTGATCAAGCACTACAACGGCATCTGCCACATCTTCGTCGATCGCGAGGCCGACTTGGCGATGGCCGAGCAAATCATCCTCAACGCCAAATGCCAGCGTCCGGGAGTCTGCAACGCCATGGAAACCTTGCTGGTGGACCGGGCCATCGCCGAAAAATTCGTCCCGCAAATCACCGCCGTCCTGCAGGCCAGGGGCGTGGAAATCCGCGCCGACGACGAGGCCCGCGCCATTTCTCCCGCGCTCGCTACCGAGCCGCAGCCGGAGTGGGAAACCGAATACCTCGCCCTCATTCTCAACCTGGGCGTCGTTGACGGGCTGACCGCCGCCATCGACCACATCGAGCGCCACGGTTCCCATCACTCCGACGCGATCATCACCGCCAACGCCGCCAACGCCGAAAAATTCCTTTCCGCCGTCGACAGCGCCACCGTTTACTGGAACGCCAGCACTCGCTTCACCGACGGTTTTGAATTCGGCTTCGGCGCCGAAATCGGCATCAGCACCGACAAGCTCCACGCCCGCGGCCCGATGGGCCTCGCCGAGCTGACCACCTACAAATACCAAATCCTCGGCACCGGCCAGACCCGCGGCTAAAACCGCAAAGGAAATTTTCCTCCGCTCCCGCAACAGGTGGAACGCGCGGCCCCCCTCGCGAAATCGCGCTTGTCCACCCTGGCCGCATCGCCAGCCTCGGGTTCATGCGCCGTCAAAATTTCCTCCGACTTGCCCTGATTCCCCTCGCGCCCTGCGCACTCGCCGCGCTCGCCTGGGCCTGCGCCAATTGGTATTCCGGCTCCCTGCTCCGGGAAGGCGACGGTGCCTTTTCCGCCCGCCCTGCCACCCGTTTTGCCGCCGCAGTTGAAAAGCTCGCCCCGGCTTCCGACCTGAAAGCCGTCAATTCTAGCGAGGGTTGGACCGAGAGCGCCACCGCCGCCGTCACCCTGCTGCACCGCGCCCTCTTCCTCGACCCCAAACCCGCCGATCCCGCCGCAGCGGAAAAATCCCTCCGCGCCTTCGCCGACTGGCGCGCCAGCCTCCTCACTCCGCCGTCCGACACTTACCGCCACCGTCCTTACACCACTTTCTACCAACCCGAACTTTCCAGCCTCGGCACCGCAGAATTTTCCGTCGCCTGGATTCCCGCAGAAAAAGCACTCACGCCCGCGTCCTTGGACGAAATCACCCTGCCGGAGGAATTTTCCCTCTACCTCGCCGGAGCCATCGCCTGGGCCAAAAACGATTCCCCCTCCGCCCAAGCCGCTTGGGAAAAACTGCTCGCTCTGCCGGAGGAATCCCGCCGCCATCAGGGCGTCTTCGCCGCCTTCATGCTCGGCAAACTCTCCGCAAAAGATTCCCGCATCGAAAACCTCCCCAAAGCCCGCGGCTATTTCCAGCAAACCCGCCAACTCGCCCAAAATGCCAGTGATCCCTGCGGGCTGGCCGCAGCCAGCCTCGGCGAAGAGGCCCGCACCTACCTTGCCGCCTCCCCGTCCGTCGCCGATTTTTCCTCCGCCGCCCAACTTTATCTCCAGCAACTCGCCACCGGCGATTACAGCGCCACCCCTTCCCTCCAGCATGTGCTGCGCCGCCTCGCCCGTTTGAACGACACGGCACTGCAGGAGGTCGCCCGCGACAACACCCTGCGCCCACTTTTCTCCGCCTACCTGACCGCCGACGGCGGCCGCTGGGGCGAAAAACCTTCCGACGACCAAGTCCGCCGCTGGATCCGCACCCTCGAAGCCAGCGACACCGCCTCCCCCCAGGATGCCCTCCTCCTCGCCCTCCTTTGCTACCAGCAGGGCGAATACTTCTCCTGCTCCCGCTGGCTCCACAAGGCCCCCGCCGACGCGCCGCTCAACCACTGGCTCATGGCCCGCCTCCTCATCCGCGAAGGAAAAACCACCGAGGCCGCCGCCCTGCTCGCCCGCACCATCCGCACCCTCAATCTCGGCGACCAATTGCAAAAAACTTCCTCCGACACCTACGAACCCGTCTCCCCCTGGCGCTACGAGGAGGAACTCCTCTTCGGCGTGGACGACCTGGCCCTGGCTTCCCGCATTATCGCCGAACACGGCCTGCTGGCCATGTCCGCCGAGGACTTCACCGCCGCACTCGACGATTTCCTCCTCAGCCAGCTCGACGAGGATGCCGCCTACGTCGCCGAATTCGTCCTGAAAACCGACGAGCTGAAAAGCTACGTTGACCCCCGCTGGCCCGCCGACACCACCGCCGCCGTCGGCATCCAAATCCGCCACCTGCTCGCCAAACGCCTCCTCCGCGAACAACGCACTCACGACGCCCGGGAATATTTCCCCGCCGCCGTCCGCGAGGTGTTCGACCAATACGTCGCCCACTCCCGC
>CALNBE010000211.1 GCA_937874455.1 uncultured Opitutia bacterium
GCGCAAAATACGGAAAAATTTCCTTTGCGCCTGGGGAGAGCGCGATGAGGACATCGCGCGCTACCTTGGAGAATGCGTTTTCATGGGACATTTTTCCGTATTTTGCGCAGTGGCACCCGTCCGAGCCAGAGCAAGAAAAACAGGCCCAGATCGCGCAGGATGAGCCAAGGGTAGTTGGCGCTGCCGGAGCCGCCGAAGCAGCCGCAGTCGATGTCGAGTCCACGCCCCCAAGCGGCAAGCAGGGCGAGGAGGAAAATGCCCAGCAGTGCGCCGACCCAGAGTTGCGCGACCGGGCGGGTGGGTTTCCACAAAAATCCCAGCGCGGCGATGATTTCCGTCCAGGGCAGCAACAGGGCGGCGGGCCAGAGGAAAGTTTCCGGGAGCAGCCGGTAGGCGGTGACCGCCTGCAGCGTTTGCGGCAAATCGGCCAGTTTGAGCACTCCGGCTATCAACAGCGTGCCGCTGAGCACCAGCCGCGCCAGACCGGCCACCAGCGAATGGGCAAGACAGCGCGACAACCTTGGCGGAGGAAAATTTTTCATCGGGAAGACGCGCCTCCCTGCGCGGACCATTCCGCCCAACCGCCTTGCAGCACCTGCACCGGCGCGAGACCGTATTCCGGGCCGCGCAACCGCTCCGCCACGGACTCGCTGGCCAGGCAACTGGCACTGTCGCAGTAAACGATGATGGTTTGCCCCGGCTCCCAAGCGCTAAGCACGGCGGCGATTTGCTCCGACCAATTGTCCTCGCTCAGATTGTGCGCGCCGGGAATGTGTCCGCGGGCAAAAAGCATTTCGCTTCGGGCATCAATCCAGAGCACCGGGCCGGACAAAGTTTGCGCCTCCGCGAAGGAAATTTGCCCGGTGGTGGGATTGGGTTGGGGTACCAGCAACGCCGTCGTGCCCACACCTATTCCGAGCAGAGCGAGGAGAAAAATCCACTGACGCAACAACGCCATTTTTTGGTTTTTGTGAGCTTGGTTAACGTGCGCGGGGCAGGGTGGTGGGTGGCGCAGATTCCTTTGCTTGGGCCGGAGCCGCTTGGTCGAGTCGCTTGAGCGCGGCCTTGGCGGCGCTTCTCAGGCGAAATTCCCCGCTCTTGGCAAAACGCTCCAAGGTGGGCCGATCGGCGGCATTTCCCCGGTCGCCCAGCACCGCGAGCGCCGACATCCGCAGGATGACTGGCAATTGCTCATCGACTGCCCAAATCCGCGCCTGGGGTAGCGCCCGGGAGTCGCCGACCCGGGCCGCGATTTGCAGCGCGGTCACCTTGTCCTGCCACTGGATGGCCGGATTGCGGAGCGCGCGAATGGCCAGCTCGCCCAGATAAGCCGGGGCGATGTGCGCGCCTTCGGGCATCCGGGAAAGGGTCAACAAGGCGGTGCCGGCGATGGAAGTGCGGGTGTCCTGAGTGTAGCGTTCCAGTGCCTGGACGATGCCTTGTTGCGCGGCGGGATCATTTTCGCGTTTCCAGAGCAGGTCG
>CALNBE010000212.1 GCA_937874455.1 uncultured Opitutia bacterium
CCCGAGAGGGTGGAATCGCGATTCAATCTAGAATTCCTCCTGAAATGATTCGGAAATTTCATTACCTTGATCCTGAAATATCGCGTATATCGACCGCCTCGAACTGCCACTCAACTGCCACAAAATCAAAAACAGCCCGCCGAACCGTATAAATAAAGGCAGTGCTTCCAGATTCGAGTCCCGTCCATCCCGCCACTTCAAGAAGGCCCGGTTTCCCCGCGAAACCGGGCTTTTTCGTGGAAAATCAGCCATTGAATTTCCGCTCTGGCCTCTCAATTCTGCTGCCATGCAAACCCAGCGGAGCATCAATGAAACTCTCCGGCAAAGCGATCGTTCCATTTTCCGGCGCACCGCATTTTTTCTTCTGACATTGGCTGCCACCGGTTTGTTCAGCGTCCTGCTTTTCGGGCTACCCGGCGGCTTGGCATCTATAATGATCGGCGCAGGCATCTTTCCCGTTTACGGCATCTGGTGGATCGAGTTGCCCAACGCTAGCACACGGCAGCACCGCGCAGACTACCACAAGCTAAACATCGCCGAACTCGGCATCTCCGAAGCTGATTATTTAAAGGATTCCCACAAACGAGCGGTGGCGAATGCCGAGCGAGGTGCTGGCCCACCGCAGCCGCTTCCGCTACTGATATCCCTCCTGCTCACTGCAATCTGGCTAGCCTTTTTGGGATGGTACTTCGCGATCTGACGCATCGCTTCCTTGACCGTTTAACCGTTTAATCCAACGGCATTTGCGCCACTCCGAGAGGAAATGCAGCCTCGCGGGTCGATCATGGCTCGCATCCTCCTTACCACAACTTCCTTTCAGGACACTCCCGGTCCGCATCTCGACAAACTGGCCGCCTCCGGCCACGAAGTGGTGCACGAACGCGGGCCGTTGCCGGAATCCCGGATGCTCGCCTTGGCGGGGGAATTCGACGCTTTCCTTTGCGGCGACGATGCCATCACGCGCGCCGTGATCGAAAAATCCCTCCCGCGCCTCAGGATCATCGCCAAATACGGGATCGGTCTCGACAAGATCGATGTCGCCGCCGCCACCGCGCACAAGATCGCCGTCACTTTCACTCCGGGGGTCAACCACACCACCGTCGCCGAACATTCCTTCGGCCTGCTGCTCACCTTGGTCAAGGAGCTGGATTTTCACATCAACGAAACTCGCGCCGGCCGCTGGACGCGCCATGTGGGCCACGAAATCGCAGGCAAAACCCTGGGCATTGTCGGCCTCGGGCGCATCGGCAAGGAAATGGTCATTCGCGGCAACGCCTTCGGAATGCCCGCCGTCGCCTTCGACACTTACTGGGACGAGGCGTTTTCCTCCGCCCACCAAGTGCGCCGCGCCCACCAGCTCGACGAGTTGCTGGCCGTGGCCGACGTGGTTTCCCTCCACACCAACCTCACCCCGGAAACCCACGGCATGATCAACGCCGCCACTTTGCAAAAAATGAAACCGGGCGCGCTGCTTCTCAACTGCGGCCGGGGGGAATTAGTGGACAACGCTGCCATTGTCGCCGCGCTCCAGTCCGGCCATCTCGGCGGCTACGGAACGGATGTGCTCGATGTCGAGCCGCCGCCCGCCGACCATCCGCTGCTCCACGCGCCACGCTGCATCGTCACTCCGCATATCGGCTCGCGCACCCACGAGAGCGTGCAGCGCCAGGCCGGCATGGCGCTGGAAAATTTGCTCCGCTTCCTCAACGGCCAGGCTCCGCTCGCCCAAGCCAACAAATTCTAATCCTTTTCCCATGGAAACATTCCACGTCGTTCCCGAATCCCTGCACAATTCCCTCGTCGAGACCGCCTACCAAAAGCGCGGATACCTGCGCGAGGAGGCCCAGGCCGCCGCCGCCATGGCCGCCATGGCTACCCGCCACGGCATCCGCACCCACAATGCCATCAAGGCGCTCCACCTCGACCACCTTTTCGGATCCGGCAACGGGGGCTGCGTGCCCGGCGCGGCCATTGTGAAAAAATCCTCCCGCTTTCCCGCGGTCGAAATCTGGGACGCGCAAAAAAAACTCGGCCAGGCCACCGCGCTGGAGGCGATTGAGGCCGCCATCGCGCTCGCCGAAAAATACGGCACCGGCACCGTCGCGGTGGACAACGCCTTCCACTATCTCTGGGGCGGGGGCTACGTGATGGCTGCAGCGCAACGCGGCTACATCGCCTACACCAATTGCACCGCCGCCCTCACCGAGGTCGTGCCGCTCGGAGGAAAATTTCCCACGCTCGGCACCAACCCCCACAGCTGGGGCCTGCCCACCACCGAGGCCGTCGCCATCTCGATACCCGCCTGGGCATCGAGCACATC
>CALNBE010000213.1 GCA_937874455.1 uncultured Opitutia bacterium
GGAATCCAAGCGGCAAAAGAAACAAAAGGCCACCACCACCCGCATGAAGGAGGTCAAGCTCCGCCCCCGCTGCGACACCCATGACTTGATGATCAAGATCCGGCGCGCGGAAAACTTTCTGTTTCAGGGTCACAAACTGAAAATGGTGCTCTCCTTTCGCTTCCGCGAACTCGAACACCCAGAGGTGGGGCAGGAATTGATGCAGCAGGCACTCGCCAAGTTGGCCCACGTCGGCACTCCCGATTTTCCGGCCAAACTCATGGGGCGTTCCATTACCACCACCCTCACCCCGCTGCCTCAAAACAAGCGCAAACTCATCTACAACTCGGCCCCCGTCGAAATCGACGACGACGAGGACGAAGATGACGAGGACGACAACGAGGATTGAGCCTTTTTCCCGAAGCGGTGTCCGTCAGATTCCATCCGTTTTTCTTTACGCCTGCGGCAAACCTGCTCGCAGGCTTCTTTCTTTTTCTGGGCGCATTTTCTTCACTACCCGCCCAAACCATCAGCCTCAACAACACGTTTCAACAGTGGGGTTTTTCCCGCGACACCACGCCGCTCGCCTCCACCGCTCGGTGGAAAAACCAGTGGAGCCACATCACCGTCGAGAAAAACAAGCCCTGGGTGCTGCTCAACAACACCCGTGTCTGGCTTAACACTCCCGTCACCGAAAACCGCGGCATCTTTTTCCTGCACCAAGGCGACTACGCCCACACCCTCCAGCCCATTGTCGCTCCGACTCCTTCCGCCAACGCCCCGGTAGTTCGCCGCATTCTGCTCGACCCCGGTCACGGAGGGAATGATGTTGGCACGCAAAACACCCGACTGGGCATGCAGGAAAAAACCTTCGCGTTGGATGTCGCCCGCCGCGTAAAATTCATCCTTGAGCAGCAAGGCTACCAGGTGCTCCTCACCCGCGGCTCCGACACTTTTGTCGAACTCGAAAAACGCTCCCTGCTCTCCCGTCAGACACAGGCCGATCTTTTCATCAGCATCCATTTCAACTCCGCCGCGCCCGCCACCGGTCCCAACGGTATCGAGACCTTCATCCTTACCCCGCCGGGGCATTATTCCTCCAACGACGCCGCCCGCAAAGCCTCCGCCGCCGAGCGCAACGCGGTCGAACCCGGTCACCGTTTCGGCGCTTGGAACGCCCTGCTGGGCTACTACCTCCAATCTTCCTTGGTCGGCAAACTCGACGCCGAAGACCGCGGGTTGCGCCGCGCCCGTTTCACCGTGCTGCGCGGCCTCAATTGCCCGGGAGCACTGGTCGAGTGCGGCTTTCTCAGCAACCCCTCCGAGGCGACTTTGATCGGCAAACCGGCCTATCGGGAAAAAATCGCGCAGGGCATCGTTGACGGCGTTTTAAAATACAGCCGGGTCGTGCAGCAACTGCAGCAGGCAGCCACGCCCAATCCGCCGCCGCGCCGCTCATAACCGGTCTGCCGCCCCCTTTTCCTCCGCGAAAAAGAATCGTGCCACCGCCACGTCCGCGGCAATCTGCTCCCGCAACTCCGCCACCCCGGCAAACTTCCTCTCCGGCCGCAAAAAACGGAGCCATTCCACCTCCAAAGCCGATCCGGAATCCAAGCCCGCCGCACGCACTTCTTCCGGTGGCACCAGCAAGTGCGTTTCCAGTTTCGGCGGAATTTCCTCCGCGATCTCCACAGTTGGCCGCACGCCGTAATTCGCCACCCCCGGCAACCACTTCTTCGCACCCACGCATCGGGCCCGCACCGCGTAAACGCCGAAAGCCGGGCGCAGCTCCTGCTCCCACGCCAAATTTAAGGTGGGAAACCCCAGCTCCCGGCCCAACGCCCGCCCTGGCTCCACCACCCCGTCAGACAGATAATTATAGCCCAACAACGCGTTCGCCGTCTCCATTTTCCCTGCCGTCAGCAAGCGCCGGATCCGGGTGCTGCTGATCCGCTCGCCGTCGGCCTCAATGGCGTTGGCGCTAAAAACATGCAACCCCAGCTCCCGGCCCCGCGCCACCAGCCACGCCACGTCACCGGTCCGATTTCGTCCGAAGCGAAAATTCCTTCCCACGTGAATCGCCTCCATCTGGGGAATCGCCCGGAGAAGCTTTTCCAAGAATCCCTCCGAGCCCTCCGCCGCAAACGCCCGCGTGAACGGCTCCTCCACCAGAAAATCCGCCCCCAGTCTCGCGATGCGCCGGGCTTTGCGCCCCGCATCCAGTATCTGCAAAACCGGATGCTCCGGCCGCAACACCCGGCTGGGATGCGGAGCAAAAGTCAGCACGCCCGCCACGCCGCCGCGCTGGCGCGCCGCTTGCACCGCACCGCCAATCACCTCGCAATGACCGCGATGCACGCCATCAAACATGCCCACCGCCAGATGCACCGGGCCTTTCAGCTCCGGCACTGCCGCAAGTGACGCATAGCATTCCATGTCCGTTAAAGCGCGTGACTCGGCACCGCCTGCCACACCGGGATCAGGCGCTGGCGCACTTCCCTTACTCCCATTTTTTCAATTTCCTCCAAGGGCGCCGCCTGTGCGATGGTCTGTTCCCCCGAGGCCGTGCGTCGCAGCGCGATCAAATGCGCGCCGGGGCCCAGATTCCGCCCCAGATCATGCGCCAGCGTCCGCACATAAGTACCCTTGCTGCACTCCACCACGAAGCGTGCATCGGGAGAGGCATAATCGACCAACGCAAAACGCGACACGTGGATGAACCGGGGCTCACGCTCCACCTCCTGCCCTTTTCGGGCCAGCTTGTAGAGCGGCACACCGTTGATTTTCTTCGCCGAAAACATCGGAGGCGTCTGGTACTGATCTCCAGTCATTTTTTGCATCGCCGCCGCAATTTCCTCCGCGCCGAGAACCAGCGGCACTGGAGTGCTTGCCAAAATTTCCCCGTCCGCGTCCTGCGAATCCGTCACCTGCCCCAACCGCAACGTCCCCTCATAGGCCTTGTCGCGGCTCATCAGGTATTGCGAGGCCTTGGTCGCCTTGCCCAACAGGATCACCAACACCCCGGTCGCCATCGGGTCCAGGGTGCCGGCATGTCCGATCCGTTTCATTCCCAGCGCCCGACGCAAGCGGGCCACCACGTCGTGCGAGGTGATGCCCCGCGGCTTATCGACGATCAAAACCCCTTCCAGTTCCTGCGCGCTCGGTGCCATCATGCTCCATTCCAAACAGAGATTTCCCGCCGGGGAAAGCAAAAGCCGCCTCGCGCCGGTTTTCTTTTATCTCAAAGGGGGAGCCACCAACTCCACTCGTTCCGCCGCCGCATACCGGAACTCCATTTCCACCCGCGGCAGCATATAGACCCGATCATAATGAAAGCACTCCATCAGACTCCGGCAATAATCGGCCATTGACTCCGCCGATTCGAGCAGCAGCGGCAGCTTCTCCAGCTCCCGCTTGCTCTCTTTCGCCGCCCCAGGATTCTCCACACCATGCGCCACCACTTCAATGTGCCGCTCCAGCCAGTCCCGCAATGCACCCAACGCCTCCGCTGTCGCTCCTTTTTCCACCAACTGAAAAAAACAGCGCACGCACGCCCCCGGTTGCCGCCGTCCCCGCAGCGATTCGCGAATGTCCAAAATCAGATCCGCCTGCCGGGGAAAACGCCGAGCCAACGGGGCCAACGCCGCATCAATCTCCCGATCCTCCCAAAAGTCATTTCGTACGCTTGAGCACATGCCGCAAAACGATACCCAGTCTCAGCTACACTTCAAATCTCTTTCGCGAAAATTAAAAACTTTGCTCAACCCGTCACAAAAGTATTTTCGAGCAAGGCAAATTCCCAATCATCCCCCATATCAATCATACGGAAATGTCTGACCGCTGCTCCCGCTGCCCATCCGTCTGGCACTCTTAAAAAAATGCGCTTACTCATTCATACACACTTTCGCCTTCTCCACCAATAGCCTCTTTTTGGTAACTTTTTTCTCAAGCCACTGTTTCAGTTAATTCGCATGCAAAGCTTACGCCTCTGACAAGATGAAACCTTCCCTTCCGCAACGCCGCCGCCCCCAACCCGCTTCCCCCCAATCTGGAAAAGTCCGCACCATCGTCATTGAAGACGAACCATCGAACATATGGAAGATCATGCTGTTCATCATGTTGCTCGCCTTGGGATGCACAGCGATCTATTTCCATCTAAAGGGAGATTCAGCCGAATCAAACCTGACCGCCAATCCCTCTTCTGTCCGTGATCTTCACCACATGCTGGATCCCACGGGACGCCCCGCCGATGAAATCGCTGAAGAACCCACTTCCGAGCCCATCGATATACTCCCGCCAACCATTGAAACGGTTGTGCTCAATGAGCTTTCTCCTTTCGACTCATTCAAGGCATTCAAAGAGCTGCAACTTGCCACTCGAAAACGCTTTACAGACGGACTATGGAGGGAGCACTTTGCCAGCCTCACACAATCCTGCCTAACCAGCCTGAGTCAACGCCCCAGCAACGACGGCTCCCGCCCTCTCGACGGACTGATCCAGAAAAAAGCCCTCCCGCTAGCCCTTGCCCAACTCGAAATCAAAAACCGCCTCGGGCTCGACAAATTCGTCCACTGGACCGCCACATCCCCAGATTTTGCCGTCGTTCTCCTCACCGACCTCGACCGCATCGAATTGCTCATTAACAATCTGGCTATTGAGGATGATCTGGCCAACGTCCTGTCCATCTGGGAAAAACTTGAACAGGAATCCGAACAACCCCGCCTTCAAAAACGCTACCGCAACCTTGCGCTTTCCCTCGCCCTCATTTACGACAAAGGCAACCGCTACAGCGAAGCCCAAGCCGCCTACCAATACTACGCCCAAGCCGATCGCAAAGGAAACCTGTACGTCGATTTTAACAAAATCTCCCCCGACGAATTGGTCTTCGGCGTCGCCACCCCTGTCTTCGGCCTCGCCGGAATGGAATGGGCCTTGGACAAATTTTCCTTCTCCAACAAAGATCTGGGCAAGGCCTATTCCCAAGTACCCTACCGCCTCAATCACCCTCCCTATCCCGAATACACCATCCAGAACGTGATGGAACTCGGTGGCGTCTGCGTGGAACAAGCCCGCGTGTCCCTGACCAACGCCCGCGCCCACGGCGTCCCCTCCGCTGATCTCGGCGGCATGGGCACCAGGGGCGGCCACGCCTGGTTCGCCTACCGCAAACCCGACGGGACCTGGGACAACTCCACCGGACGCTACAACGACGGCTATGCCTGCGGCACCACCCCAAACCCCCAAACCGGCAAAAGCATGCGCGAATGGGATTTCTTCCTTTTCAACAGCCGCGGGCGGCGCAACGGCTCCCGCGAAGCCGCCCTCACCATCACCCGCGCCGCCAAAATTCTCGCCGATGCCGGAGACACCGCCGGACAACTCGACCTTCTGGGATCCGCCGCCAAACGCGACGCCACCAACCCATTCGCCTGGCACCCCTACCTGAACGAATTGCTCCGCGACTCCACCGAACGCCCGCTCCCCTTCTGGGAAAATCTCGTTCGCGAATACCGCCACAACCTCCGCGATTTCCCCGACCACTTCGCCATCATCGAGGAAATTGAGGCCAAAAAAATCTTCCCCAAAAAGGAACCTGATCAGATCGCGCGCATGCTACGTTCCCGCCGCCGGGAAACCCTTCGCAATCTGCCCGACCGTTTCGACCTCATCGTCAACTCAGTCAAACGCGAAATCGAATTCTACCGCACCACCAACGACACGCCCCGCATCATCAATCTTTACCGCAATACCTTTGAGGATGTCGGCCCCCACATCCCAACCTTTCTTGCCATTGCCCAGCAGTTCTCCCTGGACGCGAACACCTACCCCGAAATTCGTCGTCGCACACTTTCCGCCATCGAGAAAGTCTTCGAAAAGGAAATCGACTCTAAACTCCAAGGCGACGTCTTCCGCCTGCCAATGGAAGCCAAAGCCTGCAGCACCATCGCCGACCTTTTCGATGGCGAAAAGGAAATCACCGCAGCCGCCAAGAAAAAAGGTGAGGCGGCAAATTAAAACCCCGCCCCGCCTTCTCCCTGAAAACCTTCCGGTTTTGAACACCTCCCCGCGCGGAGGTGTCTCTTTTTACAGCCAGTGCGCGCCCAGCACCGCCCCCCACACCAGCGCCGCCGCCGTCATCGCCAGAAACACCGCCGCGCTCCCCATGTCCTTCGCCCGCTTCGCCAGCGGATGCCTCTCCTGTGAAATGTAATCCACGCACGCCTCCATCGCCGAATTCAGCAGCTCCACGATCAACACCCCCAACAGACTCGCGATCAACAACGCCGTCTCCACCCAACCCACCGGCAACACCACCGCCAACACGCCCAATGGCCCCACCAAAAACAATTCCTGCCGGAAAGCATGCTCGTGCTTCGCCGCCGCCCACAAACCTTCCCGCGAATACCCGAAGGCCCGCCAGATCCGGCCCAACCCAGCCTTCGACTTCATCCGCTCCCCATACTCCGTTCGCTCTTCACTCATGTGTCCCAGCCATGCCGTTTCCCCCGCGCTTGTAAAGGGCGGAGAAAACCGCCCCACCGCCAACCCTTCGATTTAAATTGAGAGAAAGAAAACAGCTAGAATATGAGATGCACCCCTCGGGCTCACCAGAGCGGAGGAAAGGGGAAGAGGAAATCCACGATAAACGCCCATGAGCACACGTGAAATTTTCCATTGTTTTCGTTCTGAAAAATTGGCCCGCGCCTCCCGCCTCCAATTTTCCTCTGCGACTCCGCGCCCCCGCAGAAGTTTTAAACCACAGATAACAGGATAACACAGACGCACCCGAATGCTTTTATCGCAAGGGATATCCCTTGCCCACGTGATGCTCCGCTGGTCCTTGTGTTAAAAAATCCGCCCGCCGTCCTCCGCTCACCAATTTCCAGGCCTGCTTCCGTCTTAAAACTTGCCTCCACTCCGCCGCACATTTCCCATCCGTCGCATGTGGCTGCTCATTGTACTCGGAGTTCTTTTCCTTTGCGCTTACGTCTGCCGGCGCGCGTCCCAAGCGCTCTTCTCCCAAGGCTTCCTCCGTTGGTTCTGCTTTGCCCTACTGCTCCTCTCCTCCGCCGGATTCCTCCTCGGCATGCCGCTGCACAACACCGCCGCAGGCGTTTTTCTCCGACAATTGGGCGCCGCCTGGATGCTCCCCCTGCC
>CALNBE010000214.1 GCA_937874455.1 uncultured Opitutia bacterium
AATACGATTCCTCCGTCCTGGAACGGCTGCGCTTCATCCGCCACTGCCGCGATCTGGGATTCGAAATCGACGACATCCGCGAGCTGCTCAAACTCGCCTCGCACCCTTCCCGCTCCTGCCGCCGGGTTGATCAAATCGCCCGCCGCCATCTGGAAAACGTCGAACGGCGCATCGCCCAACTGACCGCCCTGCGCGAAGAATTGGCGCACATGGTCGAACAATGCAGCCACGGCACCATCCGCAAATGCCAGGTCATCCACGTCCTCGCCAACCACGCCGAATGCCTCCACGCCGACCACGCGGCGGGCTGATCAACACCCGACTTCCTCCACCCGCCCGGCCACTCGCTTCGGTCACTTCTTCATGTGCGGCTCCTTGCCATAGTTCTCCTGCAAACCGGGCAACAGGAGTTTTAATTTCACAAAAAATTCGCCGGAGGCCGGACCCGCCTTAATGTGCCACCTTTTCCATGTCCGCCGATCTTGCACCGCACGATTTCCTCCGCCGCTTCGTCTCCGCCGCCGACGCGGCCGGCTTCCGCGTGGTGCAATACGGGCAGGCGGACGAATTTCCTTTGCTGGTCGCGGAAAATTCCCCGGCGTCGCCTCGGCTCGGCATCCACCTTTCCGCGGGCATCCACGGCGACGAGCCCGCCGGGTCCCTCGCCCTGCTCACACTGATGCAGCAGGGCTGGTTCGACGCCGGCATCGCCTGGCACATTTTTCCTTTGCTCAACCCGACGGGCATGGACTCCGGCACGCGGGAAAATCGCGCGGGTCTCGACCTCAACCGCGACTACCGCCACGCCGCCGCTGAGGAAACCCGCGCCCACCAAAACTGGCTGGCCCACACCCGCCGCCGCTACGACGCCGCGCTGGCTTTGCACGAGGATTGGGAGTCGCGCGGTTTCTATCTTTACGAGGTGCGCGAGTCCGCCGAACCCGATCTCGGCTACGCCATCCTTCAGGCGGTGGAGCCGTTTCTCCCCATTGACCGCTCGCCGGAAATCGACGGCTTTCCCGCGCGCGACGGCCTGCTCCGTCCGCACGCCGACGCCTCCCTCGCCACAGTCGAGCAATGGCCGGAGCAACTTTTCCTCCGCCAAAGCCACACCGCGCTTTCCCTCACCTTTGAGACGCCCTCCGCCTTTCCTTTGCCCCGGCGTGTCCTCGGCCACATCGTCGCCGTCAAAACCGCCGTCAACCGCCTCCTCGCCCCGCACATCGAGGACACTTTTGACATCTGAAGACGGAAAACAGGCGGGTCGCGATGCCTTCACCGCACTTCCCCCTGCGAGAAAATTTCCTCCGCGTCACATTTTCCCCAGCTCCACCGAGCGAGCGACCGAGGCGGCCAGCACTTCCTTCCAAGTCTCCCGGAGTTTCCTCCGCTCGAACACCTGCAACCCGGCGTAAGTCGAGCCGTTCGGCGAAGTCACCGCGTTGCGCAATGTTTCCGGCGATTCGCCCGTCTGCTCCAGCAGTTTCGCCGAGCCGATGAAGGTCTGGCGCGCCAGCAGTCGCGCCTGCTCCCCGCTCAAGCCCGCCGCCTCCGCCGCCGCCTCCAGCGCCGCCACCACTTCAAAGAAAAATCCCGGCCCGCTGCCGCTCACCGCCGAAACGGTGTTCATCAAATTTTCCTCCACCCGCAGCACCGCGCCGAGGCAGCCAAAAATCCTTTGCACCAGCGCCGCGTCCGCCTCCGGCAAATCCGCCCGCGCAGTCCACGCAGTCACGCCCGCCCGGACCTGTGTCGGGGTGTTTGGCATCACCGCCACCACGCCGCGCGCCTGCCGGAAAAACGCCGCCAGCCGCTCCGTGGTGAAACCCGCCAGCACCGACAGCACGAGTTTCCCCCGCGTCAAATCGCCCAACCGCGGATCGAGCAGCTTGAATTGCTGGGGCTTGCACGCCAGCACCAGCACGTCGGCCTCCGCCAGCAAATCGTCAATTTCCTGGGCCAGCCGCATCCCGGTTTCCTCCGCCAGCCGGGGCGCGCTGTTGCCGCCGCCGCCGAGACAGGCCATCTCCGTCGGTTTTCCTTCGCCGCTGGCGATGAGGCCGCGCGCGATTGCCGAGGCCATTTTTCCCGCGCCCAAAAATGCAATTTTCATGC
>CALNBE010000215.1 GCA_937874455.1 uncultured Opitutia bacterium
GAGCCGCACCATCGCATTTTCGCCGACCCGGAAATCGACGCCCAGCGCCACCAACTCGCCGCCGGCAACACCGCCCTGATGGACCGGTTGGCCCATCCCGACTTCGGGCCGTTCGCGGAGAAACTCGCCCGGCATGGCCGCGTTTACACCGAACTCAACGACGCGGGCATCGACGTGATCGGGCTCTGCTCCATGGGCACAACCTTCATCGCCGACGGCAACCTGATCACCAGCAGCACCGTTTTCTTCCGCGCCTTCCCCGGCCAGACGCCGCAACAGGTCAACGCCGGAATCCTCCAGCTCCGCCCCGGAGCCGATCCCGCCGCCGTCGCCGCCCGCCTCCGCCAATTGCTGCCCGAGGATGTCCAGGTGCTCACCGCGGAGGAAACGCTC
The DNA here is from genome assembly GCA_937874455.1 of uncultured Opitutia bacterium. Lineage (GTDB taxonomy): Bacteria > Verrucomicrobiota > Verrucomicrobiia > Opitutales > UBA953 > CALNBE01. The sequence continues at coordinate 394 of CALNBE010000215.1, forward strand.
GCCCAGGAAAAAGCCTACTGGTCCGACCGCACGCCCATCGGCTTCGTCATCACCGCCTCCATGCTGGTCGCCATCATCGTCGGCGCAGTGATCGTTTACCAAATCCTCTACACCGACGTGACCGAGCACCTGCCCGAATACGCGACGCTCAAGTCCATCGGTTTCTCCGACGGCTACTTCATCCGGCTGGTGCTCCAGGAATCCGTCATCCTTTCCTTCTCCGGCTTCATCCCCGGCGTGCTGCTGGCCATGGTGCTCTACCACTTCACCCGCACCGTCGCCGGGATGCCGGTCGAGCTGGCCTGGCAAAACCTCGCCGCCGTGCTTGGGCTCGCACTGCTGATGTGCCTCCTCGCCGGCGGTCTCGCCACCCGCAAACTCCGCCACGCCAACCCGGCCGACATCGTATGATTTCCTCCGCACCCATCATTTCCGCCCGCGGTCTTTCCCACTGGTTCGAGGACGGGCTGAAGCGCAACCAGGTGCTGCACGATCTCACGCTCGATATTTTCCCCGGCGAAATCGTCCTCATCACCGGGCCTTCCGGCTCCGGCAAATCCACCCTGCTCAAACTCATCGGCGCCCAGCGCGCAGTCCAGCACGGCGAATTGCACGTCAACGGCCATTCCCTCAACTCCGCCTCGCCGCGCGAACTGGTCGGCATCCGGCGCGGGATCGGGGTGATCTTTCAATCCCACCACCTGCTCAAATCCCTTACCGTCTGCCAGAACGTCCAAATGCCGCTCTCGCACGACCCCCGCCACTCCGCCGCCTCCTCCCGCGCCGCCGCCCTCGCCTTGCTGGAGCGCGTCGGATTGCGCGAACACGCCCACAAGCTGCCCGCCCAAATGTCCGGCGGACAAAACCAGCGAGTCGCCATCGCCCGCGCCCTCGTCGCCAATCCGCGCATCGTGCTGGCCGACGAGCCCACCGCGTCCCTCGACAAAAACACCGGGCGCGAAGCCGTTGAACTTCTCCAAAATCTCGCCCGCGATTCCGGCGTCACCATCGTCCTCGTCACCCACGACAACCGCATTCTCGATGTCGCCGACCGCATTCTTTCACTCGAAGACGGCCGCCTGGTTGACCAAAGGCAATGCCGCCGCTGACTTTTCTCTCCTTCCGGCATATAAGGTTGAAACCCCACCGCACACGCTTAGCCCATCCTTGCTTCACATGACTCCCGAATCCGACCACGCTCCCGACTTTTCCCTTTCCGGCGCAGAGAAAAAACAGCTCCGCGGGCAGGCGCAACTACTCGAACCGCATGTGCACGTCGGCAAACAGGGCGTCACCCCGGAGGTGCTCCAAGGCATCGAGATCGCTTTCAAAAAGGAATCGCTCATCAAAATTCGCTTTGCGAGCGACCGGGGTCGCATCCTCCAACAGATCAACCAAATTGCCTCCGCCTCCGGCAGCTTCTGCGTTTGCAACGTCGGAAAAACCGCCGCGTTCTTCCGCCCGAAACCCGCGGAAGGTGCCACCGGGGCCTGATTGTCCGTCATGAAAATTCTTCCCGTGCTTTTCCTCGGTGCCGCTTTGCTGCTCGCCGCTTGTTCCTCCGCTCCTTCCGATCAGGCCTTTCCCGACGCCACGCCGCGCCCGAAAACCGCGCCCGCGCCAGTCGCCGCGCTCGAGTCTCCGGCTCCCGCCGCAGAGGAAAATTCCCCCGCCGGGGAAACCCCCGACCCCGCGCCCCACGGCACCTGCTCCCGCACCGGCACCCCGCTCGAAACCAAGGAGGGCTACACTTTCCCCGACAACCTGATCGTCGATCCCACGCCGCTCTACGCCGAATTCATTTACCAAAACCACAACTACCCGCACGCCACGCCGTGGAAGTTTTCCCCCGCGCCCGTCGGCGCCTGCGACGTGCCCGTCACCGTCACTTTCTGCCCCGATTGCGACCACCGCTTCCAGGAGGATTTTCTCTACTCCCAGCAACTTTCCCCCGAGGCCAAGGCCGCCTTCATGCGCAAACTCCGCGGCCAACCCTCTCCGCCCGACAGCGATGGCATCCAGCTC
>CALNBE010000216.1 GCA_937874455.1 uncultured Opitutia bacterium
GGAGGTTGCCGGTGAGGTTCTCGACGGCGGTCTGGGCCGGGCCATACCAAAGGCGGGGGTCTTTGAAGGACGGGTTCATGGCCTGAGCCCAGTTGAGCGACCATTTGCCCAGAGCCGTAAGAGAATCAAGGACAAGAACATAGTCCTGGCCCCATTGGGAGGGGATGGTGCCGTCCTCCCATTTGTCGAGGAGGTTCGAGGTCTTGACCATGCCGCGAGGAACTCCCGAGGGGATCATGCCTTGGGGGGAGGATTTGTATTTGTCGCGAACGGTCTCGTAGGAGATGGAACCGATTTTGTCGGGGCACTGAGCCTTGACTTGGTTGACGAGGGCGTCGAGGCCGTTGTCGAGGTCGATGATGCGGAGCTTGTAACCGGCCTTCACGAGGGAGACGAGGGAGCCGGTTTTGCCCGAGCCCGAGTCACCGGCGTAGAGCAGTTTGACGAACTCGCCGGATTGGTGGTCACTCAGGCTTGGCACGGAGAGCCTCCTTGGCTGCGTAGATGGAAGAAAGAGCGGCGGCGATGTGAGGATCAGCACTCTCACTCTTGTTGATCTTCTCGGCACGGAGAAGATTCTTTGCAGCCATTTCAAGACTGCCGAGCAACTGGCCGTGTAACCAGCTCGGATTGGCTTTACCCATAGCGATTTCCTTATCGGGAGATGGAGGGGTCCCAGACTTTCTGGGTGAACGCGGCGTCGAGGTGGCCTTTGCGGACACGGGCCGGGGAGGAGCAGACCTCGCGGAAAGCGCAACCGCCGTAATTGCCGCAGGCCGTGGGGTTCATGGGGAAGTTACGCTCGAGGGTCGCACCTTGCGGGGCGGGGAGGGAGGAGAAGTGCTGAGTCATTCGCACGGTATGGGTGATGGAGTCGAGGAACTCGTCGAGCTCTTCGGCGGACCATGTGACGAAGCCCCGGCCGAAACGGGTGAAGGAAACGGCGACCTGAGCCGCGTCGATGATAACGCCCTTGACCGGGGTTTGGAAGATGACCTGACCGGCGTAGGTGTAGATGCCCATCTGAGTCGAGGGCTTGAAGTCCTTGAAGTAATAGGCCGAGATGGCCGTTCCCGTGGTCTTCTGGTCCATGACGTAGAGGGCCGAGGAGTAGTTGACCACGCGGTCCAAGTGCCCGGCGAGGGCGAAGTCGGCCTCGATCGGGAGTTTGAAGGAGACCTCGACAGCCGGATCGCCGTTGAGATGGCGATGGATGGCGAGGGTTTCCTCGTCGTGGAACTGATCCAGATACCAGATGATGGTGCGGATCAGGTTGGGCCGGGTTTTGGCATTGTGGGGGAAGATTTCCGGCGAGTTGGTTTCAAGGGACCACGTTTCGATCATGGCCTCGCGGACGACAAGGAGAAGGGCCTCCTCGTGCGAGATGCCGTCGACGTAGCGGTGTTTGTAATAGTGCTCGAGAGCCGTGGCGTAAAGGGCGCCGAAACGGAGGTGGACGGAGGGGATGCGGGGCGCGACCTGCTCGATCATGGTGTAGTAGTATTTGCGCGGGCAGGCTTGCGCGAGTTGGATGGAGGTGGAGTCCCAAAGGACTTGGACGCCATTGTCGAAGGAGCCGTTGGGAAGCATCGGGGAAGGCTCCTTCAGAGTTTGATGTCGAGGCGGGAGGCCAGGGAAGAGGTGGCCGAGGGGGCGGCGGCGGCTTTGGTCTTGGCGGGCTTGGAGCCCTCGCCCAGAACGAACTTGCTGCGTTGGGCGCGGATGTCGAGGATGAGGGCGTTGAAGTCCTCGTCGGACATTTTGCGGGGGTCACGAGCGTAAAGCTCGGCGATGTTGAAAACGTTCAAAGGGAAAGGCCCTCCACAGGTTTGACTTCGACAGGAGCATCGACGACCTTATCGACGTAGGAGGAGACAAGGCCTCGGACGACATCGGCTGCGGTGATGGTGGTCCCGCGCAAGTGCTCGCGGATTTTGTCGTAGTCACCCTTCCGCAGGTGCAGGGTGTGTTTCATCAGGTCCGGCTTGGGCATTTTTCATCACCAGAAGCTGGCACGGGTTCGTGCGCGAGATTGAAAGGGAAATGCCGGCGAGGTCGGGGTCGTCGCGCATCACGGAATAGAGTTGGTTTTGGAGGAGCTTGGCGGACTCGGGGGAGTCCGCCTCTACCAAGAGGCCCAGGGGAGAATTAAGGGCATCGAGGATGAGCTCAATCCGCGAGGATTTGTTCACTGATTTCGGCCTCGGAGGTTTCGGCGGGGACGAATTTCAGGGTGCCCGTGACAATGGGGTTGCCGCGGTTGCCCGAGGTCACGTCCTCGACCATGAAGATGTAGCGGCCCTCGCCGGTCTCGGCGATCTCGTCCATGTGGTATGCGGCCCAGGAGGCGTTGTGCTTATCAACGTAACCGAGGTGCCACGGTTCCTCGGAACCCTCGACCATGAGCTTGATCGCGTTCATGTCGTAGGCGTTGTCGGGCTCGCGCTCGGGGCTGAGGGTGAAGCCGAGCTCGAGACCGGCGGCGAAGGTCTTGGCGTGCTCGCCGCGGAAGTGCATTCCGACACAGGCGGTGTTGGGGAAATCGGGGCGCGAGGACATCAAAGGGACTCCAACATTTCAATACGGTGATGGATGGCGGTGATGACAGACGCGGTGCCCATCTGGAAAATACCGGCCTCGATCAGGCGGTGGAGGATCATATTGAACTCCTCGTGCTGAGCGGTGCGGTCGCCGGGGGGATGGGCCAAGGTGTTGGCGGGGGCCGTGCGGGGGAAGTCGAGAATTTCGCTGAAATGTCTGACAGCCATTGGGGGAAACTCCGGGGAAGGGGAGGGGAAAGGCGGGGGAGCAATTACCCCCGCCCCATTGGCTTACAGGCT
>CALNBE010000217.1 GCA_937874455.1 uncultured Opitutia bacterium
CCGCAAGGCCGGGGCAATCAGGGCCGCTAACAACAGAATATTCCGAAACGCTCATCTCATGCCCGCCGTCGAATTGCTTTGCCGTTATTTCCCCGAACTGAATCCCGAGACTGTCGGCACTATTCTGGCCGCGCCGCGGGAAAGACGTTGCATCATGGTGGGCGAGGGCACCGGGCTTTCCTCCTCCGCCGCCGCCGCCAAGCTGGCCTCCTGTCACGGGATTCCCTTTCTGGAAAAATTTGAAATGCCGGCCGACGCGGCCAAGCGCATTCCCCTGCGTCTGGTGCATGAGTACCAGTGCCTGCCGATTCTTTCCGCGGAGGAAAATGCCGACACGCTGGCGCTGGTGACCAACTGGATTCCAGAGCCGCGCATGGATGGCTGGGTGCTGGCGCTCACCGGGAAGCGTCCGGTCTGGCACATGGCCTCACCGGAGTCGATCGACGCGGCAATTCAGGAAAATTTTGGCGTCGGCGCCGGCTCGCTCGACAGCGCGGATCTCGCCGCGTTGGGCATGGAAGGCGAGGTTGAGGAGGAGGAGGACGAGAACGCCGCGATCATCCGCTTCATCAACGACATTGTCTCCAAGGCCGCGGGCGACCGGGCGACGGATATTCACTTCGAGCCGCAAAAGGATTCGCTCAACATCCGCTACCGCATCGACGGCGAACTGGTGCCGGTGCGGCTGCCCGACAATTTGGTCAAGTTTCAGGCCGCGATTATTTCGCGCCTGAAAATCATGGCCAAACTCAACATCTCCGAGCGCCGCCGACCGCAGGACGGACGCATTCACTTCCGCCATGCGGGGGATGACATTGACATCCGCGTCTCGACCCTGCCCACGCTTTACGGCGAAAGCGTTTCCCTTCGCTTGCTCGGCACCAAGGCGGCACCGCTGTCGATCAGCGACCTCGGTTTCCTCGCCGATGACGAAGCGCGCATTGTGCACCAGATTGAGCGCCCGCATGGCATCATCCTTGTCACCGGCCCGACCGGATCGGGGAAAAGCACCACGCTCAATGCCTTTTTGCGCCGCATCCTGCGCCCCGAATTACGCATCATGACAGTGGAGGATCCGGTCGAATACGAAGTGCCATCGGTAAACCAGACCCAGGTGCACGCCGAGATCGGGCTGACCTTTGCCAATGTGCTGCGTAGCATTTTGCGCCAGGATCCGGACGTGATTATGGTCGGGGAAATTCGCGACCGGGAAACGGCGGACATCGCCATCCGCGCCTCGCTGACCGGCCACTTGGTGCTGAGCACGTTGCACACCAATGATGCTGCGGGGGCGCTGACCCGGTTGACCGACATGGGTATTGAGCCGTTTTTGATCGCTTCCTCGGTCGAGCTGATCATCGCGCAACGCCTGGTGCGGCGACTATGCAAGCGCTGTGCCCGGCCGGTGGAGCGGAAGCGGGAAACCCTGCTGCCTTACCTGACCGCGCTCGGCATCCCGCATGACGTGATTACCACGCCGACAGAGACGATCTACGAGCCGGTTGGTTGCGACCACTGTCGGGGCATCGGCTACAAGGGACGCGTGGGGATTTTTGAAATTCTCCCGGTAAGCGAGGCGGTGCACGACCACATCGTCAACCGCAGCTCGGCGCGGGAAATTCACGAGCAAGCGCTGGCGGAGGGAATGCGCACCTTGCAACGTTGCGGCTGGGAGCAGGTGAAGCGCGGCATCACCACGCTGCCGGAGATCATGACTTACGCGGAGAAGTTCGACGGCTAAGCCGCCTCGCGGGGTGTTTTTTTATGAAGTCAATTTAGCGTCATCATGCCTTCTTTTTCCTACAAAGCCTTGGATGCCTCGGGCGCTTCCCGCACAGGGACGCTGGAGGCGGAGGACCGTCGGGCCGCCGCGCGTTTGTTGGCGGCGCAAGGGTTGCGGGTGATGACGTTGCAGTCCGGTGCAACGGAACCGGCTGGCCGAAGCGCGCCAGAACCCGGCGCGTATGCCTCCAGTGGATCGGCGGCATCGGGAATGCCCCGGAGTCTGCAAAAGAAACGGCTGCTCGGCCCGCACTCCGTTGGCTGGGATTTCATCGACAGTTTTTATCAACTGCACTCCAACGGTCTGCCAATGGGCGACGCGGTCAAGCTGCTCACTGTCCGGGTGAGCAATCCTGCGTTGCAATTCCTTTGCCAGAGCTTGTGGCGAGACATGAGCGAGGGAGCCACGATGGCCGGGGCGATGAGTCGTTTCCCAGCAGTTTTTGACCCGGCGACCATCTACCTAATTGAGGCGGGGGAAAACACCGGAAACCTGCTGCCGGTGCTGAAAAAGGTGCTTGATTCCTACACCATGCGGGAGGACCTGCGGTCGCGGATTCTGTCCAGCATTACCTATCCGATCGGCGTTTGCAGTCTGGCGGCGGCAGTGTTGGGGCTTTTTGTATTCTTTCTAATGCCCCGGCTGGAGCATGTGATGCGCAATCTGAAGGGAGACTTTTCCTGGTCGGTCAAATTGATGATGGGGTTTTCGGATTTTTTGGTCAAAGGCGGTCCATTCCTTTTCATCGCCGGCCTGCTGGTGGTTTTGGGAATTTCCCAGTGGCGTAAAACTGCGGAGGGTCGGAAGAAAACGGATACCTGGCTGCTGAAAATTCCTTTGCTCGGTCCGGTGGTGCTGCACACGGAAATCGTGAAAATGACGGAGTTGCTGGCGACGCTGATGAGCAGCGGAATCAACGCCTCCGAGGCGCTGCGGCTGACCGAAAGGCCGGTGGCGAACATGGTCTTGCGGGAACGTCTTTCGGCGGGGCGGTTGATGATCAACGATGGCGCGGCCTTTGCCTCGGCTTTTAAGCGGCATCACATTTTGCCGTTGGACGACCTCGATATTTTGGCGGTGGGGGAAAATACCGGCAGCATGGCCGAGACGTTTCAGAATATTTCCAAGCGCCACGTCAAGGGACTCGACAAGTCGATTCAACGCATGTTGCGGGTGATCACGGTGACGGTGCTGGGGCTGACGGTCAGTCTGGTGTTCGTCTGCATGATCAGCATCCTGATGACCATTTTCAACGTCAGCCAGAATCTCTGAGCGCGGAGGAAAATGGCGCGGTTCATCCTGCGACTGGTGCGGACGGATTGCGTTTCCGGTAAAGAACGTGCTGCCGCAAAGGGTGTCCGGCGGGAACGGCTGGGTGGTCAAAGTCGCCATGGGCGTCACGGGTAAATCCCAGTCGCTCCATGAGACGGATGGAACGAAAGTTGGGCGGGGTGGTGAAGGCCACGATTTCCGGCAGGCCGAGCTTTTGGAAGCCGTGTTGCAGAGTCTGTTGCGCGGCCTGAAAAGCGATTCCTTTTCCCCAGAATTTCGAATGCAGGCGCCAAAGAATTTCGGTGCGCGGTGAAAAGGGTAGCGTCCACTGCGACACGTTCAGTCCCACCATGCCGGCGAACTCTCCCGCGTATTCGACCACCCATATTCCCCATTGTTTTTCCTCCAAAGTGGAACGGATTTTCTCAAAGGAAATTCGGGATTCCTCGCGGGACAGCGGGGAGAGGAAGTGGCGCATGACCGCCGGATCGGCGTTCATTTGCGCGAAAGGCGCGAAGTCGGCTTCCTTCCAGTGACGCAGGACGGGCGTGGGCAATGTCATTTGGAGTGCTGGCGGAAAATTCCTTCACTCCGCCCACTGATAAACGCGGACATAATCGACGAGCAGGGTCTGCGGAAAGGCGTCGGGTGGCAAATTGTCGGCGCGTTGGCTGGTGCCGGCGAAAAATCCCCCGTCCACCGCGACGTTGATCAGCAGGTGAAACGGCTGGTCGAAGGGGGCGCTGGCATTGCCACGGGCCTTTTCGGAGAACCATTCCTCCTTGGTGCGAGTCTGGCAAAGCTGGCCATCCACGAACCATTTGATTTCCTCCGCGCTCCACTCGAGTGTGTAGGTATGGAAATCCTCGGAGGAATTTTTTTGGGGGAAGGCATAGCGGTGGGAAAGGTGGGTGTTGCGCGGCCAGGCCCCGCCGAAATGGAGCGCGCCGGTGATCTGATGCACCTCGCTGCCTCGGGATTCGAGAATGTCGATTTCTCCGCCCGCCGCCCAACCGCCGTAGCGGGACTCGGTGGGGAGCATCCAGACGGCTGGCCAGATGCCTTGGCCGGAGGGCATCTTGGCGCGCACTTCAAAACGGCCAAATTGCCAGTCGCCGCGCTTCATGGAGCGCAGCCGGGCGGAGGAATACGGCTGGGTTTTGCCATCGCTGGTGGTGTGGGGATCGCGGTAAACATTGATGTGCAGCAGGCCGTCTTGCACCACACAATACTTTGGGTCGGTGCGGTAGGCTTGGCGCTCGTTGTTGCCGCCGCCGTAGTTGTTCTCCTCCTTTTCCCACTTGGTGTAGTCGAGTGCGTCGGCGGAAAACTCGTCGGCCCAGACCAGCACCCATTTTTTCTCGGGAGTGATCACACGGTATTGTCCGGCGGGCAGGAAATGAGTGCGCGGCTGGCCGTCGCCGCGGACGGCGGGGTCGAGATCCTCCCAGCCGGAGGGTTTTTTCTCCTGCAATTGGAAAAATTTTCCCGCGACAGTCGGATGGGCGAGTTGGACCGCCGATTTTTGCGCGTCTGCGGCGGGCAAATTACCAGTAACGGCGCAGAGGAAAAACAGCGAGATTAGGGAGAGGGTGAGCGGAGGTGACATGGACAATTTCGGTGAAGGGTATGCCTGCCGATCATGAAAAAAACCCTTGTACGAGCAATGCATTGTTGATGGGAAAACGAGAAAACCGCGCATGGTGGAGAAGTTGTCTGCGGCGCGGTGTCGCGGCTTTTCATTTGATTCTTGGGCCCGGATGGGGCAGGTTGCACCGTTTTCGATGAAAGCTTCCCTCGCATCCAGTTTTGATCTCGCACGCTGCGTGTCTCCGGGCGTCGCGGCGCAACCGGCCTACACGCCGGGCGAGCAGCCGCAGGAGGCGGGATGGACGAAGCTCAACACCAACGAAAACCCCTTTCCTCCGAGCCCAAAAGTCGTCGCAGCGATCCGGGCGGAGTTGGGCGGGACGGGGAACACGCTTCGTCTGTATCCCAGCCCGGCCAGCAGCCCGTTGCGCGCCGCGGCGGCGAAATTCCACGGTGTGGCGGAGGAAAACGTGCTGGCGGGTAACGGGTCGGACGACGTGCTGAACCTGCTGGTGCGCGCGTTTTCCTGTCCGGAAAATCCTGCGGCGATGCTGGAGCCGAGCTATTCGCTTTACCCGGTGCTGGCAGGATTGAACACCGCGCGGATGAAGAAAATCCCCGTTTCCTTGGAAGGGGAATTTTCGGTGGACGCGGTGGCGGATTCCGGCGCGAAACTGTTTTTTCTCACCAATCCCAACGCGCCGCTCGGCATCGCCTTTTCCCCGGAGCAAATCGCCGCCGTGCTGGAGCGTTTTCCCGGCGTGGTGGTGGTGGACGAGGCCTACGCGCCGTTCGCCGATCGGGACGCAACCGGGTTGCTTGGCGCCTACCCGAATCTGGTGATCTCCCGCACTTTCTCCAAGGCCTATGCGCTGGCCGGGATGCGGATCGGTTACGCGCTGGCGGATGCGGCGGTGATTGCCGTGCTCGACCGGGTGCGGGACAGCTACAATCTCGACCGGCTCGCCCAGGCGGCGGGCGTGGCGGCGCTGGAGGACCGCGCTTATTACGACGACGTAATCGCCCGGATCAGGGCGGTGCGCGAGAGCACCGCAAAGGAACTCCGGCGGCGCGGCTGGCGAGTGCTGCCCAGCCAGGCGAATTTTTTAATGGCGGCCCCGGTTTCCTCCGCCGGCGCGTCCGGGCCGGAAATTGCCGCGGCGTGTTTTGCCTTTTTGAAGACGCACAAAGTGCTGGTGCGCTATTTCCCCAACCATCCTTTGACCGCACCCTTTCTCCGCATTAGCATCGGCAGCGCGGAGGAAATGCAAACCTTCCTGAACACCATTGACGCATGGGCACAATAACACGCACCGCCACCATTCGCCGCGAAACGGCGGAGACGCAAATCGAGCTGACGCTCAACATCGACGGCACCGGGGTTTCGACGATCGACACTGGGGTGGCCTTTTTGGACCACATGCTAACCCTGCTGGCCCGGCACAGTTTGCTGGATCTGACCGTGAAGGCGAAGGGCGACGTGGACGTGGATTATCACCACACTGTGGAGGATGTCGGCATTGTGCTCGGACAGGCGATCAAGCAGGCACTGGGCGACAAGAAGGGCATCCAGCGCTACGGATTTTTCCTCCTTCCGATGGACGAGGCGCTGGCGCGGGTGGCGCTGGATTTGAGCAACCGCCCGCTGCTGGTTTACCAAGTCGAAGTGCGGAATTTTATGATCCGCGACTTCAACATCATTCTGGTGCGCGAGTTTTTCCAAGGATTGACGAACAGCCTTGGCGCGAACGTGCACATCAAATTGGAATACGGCGACGAGCCGCACCACGTGGCGGAGGCGATCTTCAAGGGATTTGCCCGCGCCCTGCTGGCGGCGGTGACGCATGATCCGCGCCAAGCCGGCAGCCTGCCCAGTACCAAGGGGCTTTTGACCTGATTTTCCTCCGCCGAAACTGTTACACCGATGGAGCAAAGTTGTGCGAAAAAGACCAGAGTGGCATTGATCGATTACGGGATGGGAAACCTCCGCAGTGTGGCGCGTGCCTTGGAGAAATCCGGTGGCGCGGTGCGGCTGGTGTGCGATCCGCGCGAAGTGACGGATGCGGACCGGGCGCTGGTTTTTCCCGGTCAGGGAGCGATCGTGGACTGCATGGATTGTTTAAAGCGGACGGAATTTGCGACATTGATCCGGGAGTGGATTGCCGCCGACCGGCCGTTTTTCGGCGTCTGTCTCGGCTTGCAGGCGCTGTTCGAGCATTCGGAAGAGGGAAATTGCGCCGGATTGGGCATCTTCCCCGGACAGGTGCGACGCTTTGCGCCGATGGAGGAAAATGGCCGCGCCCTGAAAATTCCCCACATGGGTTGGAATACGGCGGTGTTTCGCCAGAAAGGTCCGCTGTTGGAAAACCTGCGTCCGGAAGGGGAGGATTTTTATTTTGTGCACAGCTACTACGTGGACGCGGTGGCGTCGGAAATGGTTTTGTGCGAGACGTGCTACGGAGAAAACTTTGTCAGTGGCATCCAGCGCGGACGTTGCATCGCCACGCAATTTCACCCGGAAAAAAGTCAGGCCAAAGGATTGCAACTCTATCAAAATTTTTTGCATTTAGCTGAAAATTAACCTTTTTTGTCCATCCTCTGCGCAGAAATCTCTCCAAACTGTTGAAGAATATGTCCGAAACTCCCTCCGCTTTATTTCGCTATAACAATCAAGAATTTTCGCTCCCGATCCGTCAGGGAAGCGAGGCGGAGCAGGCGATTGATATCTCCCAATTACGGGAGAAAACGGGACTGATTACCTTTGATGACGGGTTTGGCAACACCGGTTCCTGCCAGAGCGCGATCACTTATATCGAGGGCGAAAAGGGAATTTTGCGTTACCGTGGATACCCGATTGAGCAATTGGCGGAGCACTCCAATTTTGTGGAGACGGCCTATCTGGTCATTTACGGCGAGTTGCCGACCCAGGAGCAACGCAGCCAGTTTTCGGCGTTGCTGACGGAGAACGCGGCCATTCACGAACGGATGGTTTACCTCTTTGAAAGTTATCCCCGCGACGCGCATCCGATGGCGTTGCTGGGAGCGATGGTCAACGCGTTGGCCTGCTATTATCCACATTTGGCGACCAACAATCACGATCGTGACATTATCAATTTCGACGACGCGGCGGCGACCCTGATCTCGAAGGTGCGCACGATCACCGCGATGGCCTACCGGATGAGCCGCGGTCTGCCGGTGATTTATCCGAAGCGCGGTCTGAAGTACTGCGAGAACTTCCTGCACATGATGTTCTCCGAGCCCTACGACATGTACGAGTGTCCGGATGTGGTGGCGCGGGCGCTCAACCTGATTCTTTTGCTGCATGCCGATCACGAGCAGAATTGCAGCACGGCCACGGTGCGCATGGTGGCGTCCTCGGGCGCGAACCTTTTTGCCTCGGCGGCGGCCGGAATCTGCGCGCTGTGGGGGCCGCTGCACGGCGGGGCCAACCAGGCGGTGATTGAGATGTTGCAGGCGATTCACGCGGAGGGCGACGATGGGTCGCGTTTCATCGCGGCGGCCAAGGACGGCAAGCGGCGGCTGATGGGCTTCGGGCACCGTGTTTACAAAAATTACGATCCGCGCGCCAAAATCATCGGCAAGGCGTGTGACGATTTGCTGCGGGAAATGGGCATCAACGACCCATTGCTGGACATTGCCCGGCTGCTGGAGCAGACCGCGCTCCGGGACAGTTATTTTGTGGAGCGAAAACTCTACCCGAACGTGGATTTTTACAGCGGCATCATCATGCGGGCGATCGGGATTCCGCTGAACATGTTCACGGTGATGTTTGCCATCGGGCGGATGCCCGGCTGGGTGGCGAACTGGCGTGAAGTGGCGACTGTGGGCAAGCCGAAGATTTACCGGCCCCGGCAAATTTACGTCGGCAGTCAGGTGCGCGATTACGTGCCGATGGAAAAGCGTTGAGTGCAAAAAAAACGCTCCGGGTTCGCGGAGCGTTTTTTTGTTGGCGGCAAAGGAATTTTTCCTTCGCGAGGAAAGACGCTTAATGTCCGGCGGCAGAACCCGCGCAGGCGGCGCAGGCATGGGCGTCGATTTGCTGGAAGAAATCGTTGCCCTTGTCATCGACCAAGATGAAGGCGGGGAAATCGACCACTTCGATTTTCCAAATGGCTTCCATGCCCAGCTCGGGGTATTCGAGCAGTTCGACCTTGCGGATGTTTTCCTTTGCCAGAATGGCGGCGGGACCGCCGATGGAGCCGAGATAGAAACCGCCGTGTTTTTTGCAGGCGTCGGTGACCTGTTGGCCGCGGTTGCCCTTGGCGATCATGATGAGCGAGCCGCCCTCGGCCTGAAACTGGTCCACGTAGGAGTCCATGCGTCCGGCGGTGGTGGGGCCGAAGGAACCCGAAGCGTAACCGGCGGGCGTCTTGGCCGGGCCGGCGTAGTAAACCGGGTGCTTTTTGATGTAGTCAGGCAGCCCCTGTCCGGCGTCGATACGCTCCTTGAGCTTGGCGTGGGCGATATCGCGGGCGACCACGATGGTGCCGTTGAGGGAGAGGCGGGTCTTGACCGGGTATTTGGACAGCTCGGCCAATACTTCGGGCATCGGGCGGTTGAGGTCGATTTTGACGACATTGGGATCGACCGTGTCCTTGCGGTATTTTTCCGGGATGAAACGGACCGGATTGGTTTCGAGCTGTTCGATGAAAATTCCCTCCGCGGTGATCTTGGCCTTGCAGTTGCGGTCGGCCGAGCAGGAAACTCCCATGCCCACCGGGCAGGATGCGCCGTGGCGCGGGAGGCGGACGACGCGCACGTCTAGCGCGAACCATTTTCCTCCGAACTGGGCACCGAGTCCAAGTTGATGGGCGGCCTTGAGGAGTTTGGCCTCCATTTCGAGGTCGCGGAAGGCGCGGCCGTGCTCGTTGCCGGAAGTGGGAAGGGCGTCGTAGTATTTGGTCGAGGCCAGCTTGACCGTCTTCATGGTGGTTTCGGCGGAGGTGCCGCCGATGACGAAGGCCAGATGGTAGGGCGGGCAGGCGGCGGTGCCGAGGGTTTTCATTTTTTCGACCAGAAATTTTTCGAGGCTCTTGGGGTTGAGCAGGGCCTTGGTTTCCTGGAAGAGATAATTCTTGTTGGCCGAGCCGCCGCCCTTGGCGACGAAGAGGAAGGAGTAGCTCATGCCCTCGGTGGCATAGAGGTCGATTTGCGCCGGGAGGTTGGTGCCGGTGTTGGTCTCCTTGTACATGTCGAGCGGCGCGGTCTGGGAGTAGCGCAGGTTGTTTTGCGTGTAGGCCTGGTAAACGCCGAGGGAAAGCGCTTCGGCATCATTGGCACCGGTCCAGACCTGCTGGCCTTTTTTCCCGACGATGGTGGCGGTGCCGGTGTCCTGGCAGAAGGGCAGCACGCCGTGGGATGCCACTTCGGCGTTGCGGAGCATGGTCAGGGCGACGGAACGGTCGTTTTCGCTGGCCTCGGGATCGTCAAGAATCGCGGCGACCTGGGCCAGGTGGGCCGGACGGAGCATGAAGGCGATGTCGTGGAAGGCTTGATTGGCAAGCAGCGTCAGGCCCTCGGGGGAAATTTTGAGAACCGGTTTTCCTTCGAACTCTCCAACGGAAACATGGTCGCGGGTGACGAGCCGGTAGGCGGTTTCATCTTTTCCCAAGGGAAAAGTATCCTGATAAGCAAATGAGGGAGTTGCCATGTTTCCTGTGTGCCGGAGGCGGAGGAATCCGGCAAACCCAAAAGCGGTGGCAGGCGGGGGGACGCGGCGCGTTGCAATTTTGCTAATGGCGATGATGGGGAAATCTTTTGGAAGAGGATGAACCTGGTGATGAGGCGCAAAAAAACCGCCGTGGGCTGCACGGCGGTTTTTGGGAAAAAAAGAGAGAGGAGTTATTTGGTCTTGCCGGCCACTTCCTTGAGGGCGGCACCGGCCTTGAACTTTACGCTCTTGGAGGCCTTGATCTTGATCTTTTCCTTGGTCTTCGGGTTGACGCCGGTGCGGGCGGCACGGGTGGCGACGGCGAAGGTGCCAAAGCCGATCAGTTGCACGCTCTTGTCCTTCTTGATGCCAACCTTGATGGCGTCAAGCGTGGCTTCGACAGCGCGTTCGGCGCAGGCTTTGGTGGCATCAGTGCCGAGAAGCTTTTGCACTTCGGCGACGAGTTCGGATTTGTTCATAGTGTTGAGTTGGGGGTTGAGAAAGGTGTTAACGGACTGTTAACAAGGGCGGATTGAGAGCAAAGGTAGAACCGCGTCAATCCCTTTTCTAAGGCATTGCGGGAGGATTTTCCGCATGAATACGCGGGTTAGCGGAGGAAACCGATGCCGAAATGGAGGGCGTGCAGAACGAGTCCGGCGGCGGCGGCGGCGGCGAGATCATCGACGACAATGCCGAGCCCGCCGGGAAGTTTTTGCAGTTGTTTGATGCCAAGCGGCTTCAGGATGTCGAAAAAGCGAAAGAGTCCGAAGCCCAGCAGAAACCAGATCCACGGTTGTTGGGCGTGGCGCATGACGTTTTCCAGTCCGACGAAAACCAGCGGCATGGCGACCACTTCGTCGATGATGACGCAGCCGGGATCTTTTTTTTGCAAAAATTTTTCCGCGATGGCGGAGGAAATGATGGCCAGCAGCACGAGGGCCAGCAGCACGCCGAGGAAAACCGTCCAGCGTTGCGCGTTGTTGAACGGAGCCAGTCCGGCGCTGTAGAGCAGCAGTCCGGCGGCGCTGCCCCAGGTGCCGGGGGCGGGCAGGCGGGTGCCGAGCGGGCCGAGGGTGGCGAGGGCGGTGAACGCGCCGCCCGCAGGGCCGGAGAAAAACCAGGATGCTTTCATTACTGTTTGGGCTCGTCCCAGAGGATGTGCCAGTACTTGACGAGATAACCGGTGCCGGAGGAAATGGTCAGCAGGGTGGCGAGCAAAAAGGCGGCCAGTCCGGCGTTGAGCCAGAGGGAAACGGTGGCAGGTTCCCATCCCCAGTCCTGCCGCCCCGCATGCACCAAGAGCAGGAGAATCAGCGCGACGATTTGCAGGACGGTTTTGATTTTGCCCGAGCGTTCGGCGGCGAGCACGATGCCGGAGCTGGCGGCGATCAGGCGCAGCCCGGTGATGAGAAATTCGCG
>CALNBE010000218.1 GCA_937874455.1 uncultured Opitutia bacterium
CATCTGCTCCATCGAGGCGGCGGTCTGCTGCAGGTTGCTGGCGGTCTGCTCGGTGCGGCTGGATAGGTCGTTGTTGCCGGTGGAAATCTCCTTCGCGGCCACGGTGATGTTCTCGGTGCCGCGCTTGACGTCGGCCACCACGTGCACGAGGCGGTCGCGCATTTCCGAGAGCGACTGGGTCATGGCGCCGAACTCGTCGTGGCCAACATTGGCAGCAACGCCGACATTTCCGGCGACTACCAGATCTTCACCGGCGACGTCACCCTCAACGGCACGCTCCAGTTCACCGACGGCGCCTATAACTACACATTCGATTCCTCCGGGAACCTAAATGTCTCCGCCGTTCCCGAGCCCTCCACTTACGCCTTGGTCGGAGCTGCGGTGCTCGGCGGACTGGTGCTGTTGCGCCGTCGCAAAAAATCCCACGCGGGATAATTTCTCCTGATTTGCTCCGCCAAAATCCGGCGGGGCATTTTTTATCGCTCGCTCAACCGCCGGATCACCTCCGGCAAGAGGCGATGCTCGGCAGAGTGAATTTTCTCCGCGAAACTTTCTTCCGTGTCCGCGTCCTCCCGCCGCACCACCGCCTGGTCGATGATCGCGCCACCGTCCACCGTCGCATCCACATAATGCACAGTGCAGCCGCTCACCTTCACGCCGTAGCGCCAAGCCTGGCCAATGCCGTCCAGCCCCGGAAAGGCTGGCAGCAAACTCGGATGCAAATTGATGATCCGCCCCGCAAAGGCATCCAGCAGCGGCCGCTTGATCACCCGCATAAATCCGGCCAACACAATAAAATCCGCCCCGCAGTCCCGGATTTCCTCCGCCCACTTCGTCTCAATCTCCGGCGGAAATTTTGTTTTGAACGGCCCGACTTCCGGAGAAAAAGCGGGCACGCCAAAGCGCTCCCCCAGCTCCAAAATCCGCGCTCCAGGCATGTCGCAAAAAATCGACACCACCCGCGCACGCCCCAATTTTCCGGCGCGTTGCGTCTCCAATATCGCCTCGGCATTTGAGCCGCGACCGGAACCAAGCAGGGCAATGTTCATGCCGCTCCTTCTGCCGTTTCCTCGGCGCTTCCGCAAGCCTTTCAAACAAGACTACGCCGCACACGAGGCCAGTTGCAGGAATAGCGACAATCCAAGAAAAACCGCCGCAGCATAATTTTCGTTCCGGCCCAATTTTCCCCAAGTGAAATAGGCGACAATCCACGGCAGCAGGAAAATTTTAAACATCAGTTCGAGGAAGGAAAACTGGTCGTTCGCCAGCGCAGCCAGCGACCAGATGGCCGTGCCAGTCAGCCAGACCGACCACGCCCACTTGGGCAGACGAAAACTCACCGTTTCCTCCTCGGCCACCTTCTCAAGCGGCACCGCGCGGACGGGCCGCCCGTTTTTCCGGCTTTGTCCGGACTTTTTCTCCTCCGGCGCCGGCGGCGGCTGCCAACGCACCTTGGCATTCACCACCGGCGGCGGGGCCACATGGCGGACCCGTTCCGGCTCTTTTTCCTCCGACATCGGAGGCGGAGACGGCGGACGCCCCTTGTCCGCTTTCGCAGAGATCATTTCAAAGCCCGACCGAGTCTGCCGCGACTCCTCCAGCGCGACTCCCGGCACCGCGCGGGCAAATTCCGTAAAAGCCCCCAGCAAACGCCAGCGCGCCTGATCCTCCCGCCGCGCCTCGGCAAACAGGGAGCAATTCCCCGATTCGATCCACGCCACAATCTCCGAAACCGAAAAAGGTCCCGACTCCTGGCCGCTGGCGTCTCGGAGGAAAAACATGTCACCAGCAAAGAGTTATCGCCCCCCAAGGCAAGCATCCGGCGCTTACAGACCGGAGTTAATTTTGGAGGGCAGCCGCCGCCCCTTCCTCCGCCCCGCCTCCGCCTGCCCCCTCCCGCGCCCACGCCACCCGCAAGCGCCCCAGAAAACGGGAATTTCTCCGCCAACGCGAGCGCCAGCCCTCTTCCGCAGCTTCCGCTGACAATGGTGCCCACAAGGCATCCGCCCAACCTAATGCCACAGGAAAAGCCGCCCGCTCTCCCACCTCCGAATCCGGCGCGCGCCCATATTCCATCCGCACCACCCCACCCCATAACAAAGTCCCGGACCGTCCGGCTTCCTGCAAAAACCGCCCCGCCTCCGCCACCCCGCCCAGCCAGACCACCGGCTCCGTCGGACGCACCTCGGCCCCGCGCCCCGGAGGAATCGGCCACAACCTCACCGCAGCCGCACCACCCGACACTTGCGCCGCCACTAACTTTTTCCCGCGCTGGCGCAAAATTTCCTCCGCGCCAACCTTTGGCGTCAGTTCCGGGGTTCCCCGCACCACCTGCACATATTCGCCTGGAAACAATGCCGCCGCTTCCTCCCAAAACGCCCTCCAACGACTTTCCTTTACCGCAACCGATTCCACCTTCTCAGATTTCTCCGGGAAAATTTCCTCCGCCGGACGAGCATCCTCCCATTCCGGAACGATGCGGATGTGCCGCTCTGCCGCGTAGGCCACCAGTTCCCGGATTTCCGCTTGGGAATAAAATACCTCCGCGCCCGTCACGCCCGGCAATACCACGCTCTCCACCCGCCAGTGCGCCGCGTCCGCCACCACCGAAGGCGGCTTTAATAATAAAGCGCCATCACGTTGAGCAGCCGCCGCACCGCCATCTTGTCCAAAATTCCACCGGCACAGTCCAGCCACATCCCGCGCCAAGCAAAACGCGGCGCATCTTCAATCCGCACCACCGGCTATTCCCAGTCCCCCGATCCGTTGTTTTGAAAAACCTGCACCAGCGTCTGCAGCCCGTAAAAGGCCCCCGCCGGATCCGACGACTCAATCCGCGCGCCGACCCCGGAGGAAATCTCCAACCGGTAGCCCTCCGGCCCCAGCGCCCGCACCGCCGGATCGTTGCTCCGTCCGTCCACCACGACCGTCCGGGAACGAGGCAAAGCCAGTGATCCGGCATCCAGCTTGATCCCCGTCCAAAATCCGATGGTCCGCGCCGCCACCCGCGCCAGCCCCGGCTCCGCGCACACAATGCACCAAGTCGCATTGAACGGCACCCGCCCCGCCGCCATCTCCTCCGCCGCCGGGCGCGGGATCACCGCGGATTGCCCCGACAGGACCAAGGGGAAAAGCACCACCGCTAAAACCAGTCGCACAGCCATGCGCCAGCCTATCAAGAATCCCGCCAACGCCAATTCGCAAAGGAAAATTCCTCCGCCCTTTTCCGCTTGCCATGCCCCTCCCCTCTGGCAGTTTTCCCCGCCTCTTGAGTCCGGGCAAGTGTCCGGTTACTCGAAGAGAATCAACAAACCAAACAACAGAACCTTCAACCCTGCCGCCGCTTCAAACCGCTGGCAGGCAAGATTACATCCTATGTCTTCCCTCATGGAACAACTGCTCGCCGAGAGCAGCTTCGCTACCCTCCAAACCGGCTCGATCATCAAGGGTATCATCACGGAAATCCGCCAGAACGACGTCGTCGTTGACATTGGCGGCAAGTCCGAAGGAATCATCCCCCAAAACGAATTTCCCGACGTCAGCGAATTGCAGCTGGGCGCGGAAATTGACGTCTTCCTCGAAAAGCTCGAAGACCGCAACGGCAGCCCGGTCGTTTCCTTCGACAAGGCCCAGCAAAAGAAAAACTGGGAAAACATCGTCGCCAACTGCTCCGAGGGCTCCGTCGTCCAAGGCCGCGTCAAGGCCAAGGTCAAAGGTGGACTCATCGTCTCCGTCGGCGTTGACGCCTTCATGCCGGCCTCTCAAATCGACATCCAGCCGCCCAAGAACCTGGATCAGTACGTCGGCCAAACCTACGATTTCAAAATCCTCAAGATCAACACCGAGCGCAAAAACATCGTGGTTTCGCGCCGCGAGCTGATCGAGGAACAACGCCAGGAAAAACGCCGCATCCTCCTCGAAGAGGTCAAGCCGGGCGTCAAGCGCAAGGGCGTGGTCAAGAACATCACCGACTACGGCGCCTTCATCGACCTCAACGGTCTCGACGGCCTGCTCCACATCACCGACATGAGCTGGGGCCGCATCTCCCACCCGAGCGAAATGCTCAAGGTGGGCGAGGAAATCGAAGTGATGATCATCGAAGTCGATCGCGACCGCGAGCGCGTTTCCCTCGGCCTCAAGCAGTGCTCCTCCAACCCGTGGGAAAACATCGAGCGCAAATTCCCCGTCGGCACCCACGTCAAGGGCAAGGTGGTCAACTTGGTCAACTATGGCGCCTTCATCGAAATTGAACAGGGCGTCGAGGGTCTGGTGCATGTCTCCGAACTCTCCTGGACCAAGCGCATCACCAAACCGAGCGAGGTGCTCAAAATCGGCGAGGAAGTCGAAGCCGTCATCCTCGGCGTCAACACCAGCGAACAGAAGATTTCCCTCGGCGTCCGCCAGCTCGATGCCAATCCGTGGGACATGGTCCGCCACAACTACCCGGTGGGTGCCCGCGTCCATGGCAAGGTGCGCAACCTGACCAACTTCGGCGCCTTCGTCGAACTCGAAGAAGGCATCGACGGCATGGTGCACGTCTCTGACATGAGCTGGACCCGTCGTATCAACCACCCGGGCGAAATGCTCAAGAAAGGCGACGACGTGGAAGCCATCGTGCTCGACGTCGATCCCGACCAGCAGCGCATTTCCCTTGGCATCAAGCAAACGCTCGACGACCCGTGGCAGGAAATTGACCGCAAGTACCGCATCGGCGACATCGTCGAAGGCAAGGTTACCAAGATCACCAACTTTGGCGCCTTCATCGAACTGGCCGACGAAATCGACGGGCTGGTCCACATCTCCCAGATCGGCGAGGAACACGTCGAGAAGATCAAGGACATCCTCAAGATCGGTCAGGTCGTTTCCGCCCGCGTCATCAAGATCGACAAGGACGAGCGCCGCATCGGCCTCTCCATCAAGGCGGCCAACTACGACTCCGCCCAACTGCAGGCCGAAATCAGCGCCTTCGATCGTATGAAGGGCCCCTCCGGCAGCAGCCCGCTTCAGGATCTCACCAACCTGGGCGACTTGCTCGACAAGGCCGGCCAATAATCCAAGAGCTTCTCTTGTTAAAAAACTCCGGTGTCTCCACACCGGAGTTTTTTTGCACCGTCATTTCCCCCGCGTCAGAGAACTTTCCTTCGAGTCCTTTCCTCCTCACCTCAGCCACGGGCAAACTTTCCTTCGC
>CALNBE010000219.1 GCA_937874455.1 uncultured Opitutia bacterium
TTCCCCCGCTTTCACGTTCAGGCACACGCCGTCCAGCACCGCCGTCTCCAGCAAAATTTTCCCCAAATTCTCCACACGCAAGGAAGCCATTTCCCTATCACGACACGATTTTTCAAAAATGGCAGATTAAAAACATCCTTCCGCCACCTCGCCATTAGCCAATCTCGATTTCTGCTATTAGGCAATCTTTTGACCGAGACTTTGTCGCAATAAGCTTTACATGAAAACAAGTCTCAATATCCACCGAGCTCTCTATGAACCTTGCCTCTCCATCACGATTAGCCCTCGGCATCACTTTTCTGTCGAGCCTGTCCACGCTCCCGCTGTTCGCTCAAGCGGCTGCGACGCAGGCCGCCCAACCGGTCTCGGCTGAGGCCGCTTCCGCCGATTCCGCGACCAAAGCCACCCAAAGCCAGCCGCAGAAACTCGAGGATGTCGTGGTTTCCTCCACAACCACAGTCGAAAAAGCCACCGGCCCGGTTCAGGGAATCGTCGCCAAGCAAACTCTCACCGCCACCAAAACCGACACGCCAATCATCAACATTCCCGAGTCGATCAGCATCATTTCCCAAGACGAAATCGAGCTGCGCAGCGCCATCAACCTGAACCAGGCTGTCGGCTACACCGCTGGGGTCTTCGCTGAGCCGGGCGGACGCGACAGCCGGGGCGACGACCTGATGATCCGCGGTTTCAGTTCCAGCAGCACTTCCAAGAGCATTTACCTCGACGGCATGCGCAGCCCCCAGAGCAGCAGCTGGACTTATCCGCAATACGACACTTTCGGTGTCGAACGAGTCGAGGTTCTCAAAGGGCCATCCTCCGTCCTCTACGGACAAGTCGCCCCCGGTGGCCTGGTCAACATGGTCAGCAAACGCCCGACCGGAGAAAACTCCGGCTCCGTCGGAGTACGATTCGCCAGCCACCAAACAGTCGAGGGCACCTTCGATTTCAACGCCGTCTCCCCCAATTCCGACGCGGTGCAATTTCGCCTCGTCGGTCTGGTGCGCGATGGCAACGCCGAGGTCGATCACACCGAACTCAAACGCACCTTCCTCGCCCCAAGCCTAACCTTCAACATCTCGGAGGACACCTCCCTCACCCTGCTCACCCAATACCAACAGGACACCGGCGGGGCCACCTTCCAATTCCTCCCGGCCATCGGCACCATCACCGACGGCGCGGAGGGAAAAATCGACTCCAGCACCTTCATCGGCGAGCCGGACTGGAATCTCTACGACCGCACTCAGTATTCCGCCGGCTACGCCTTTGAACATGTCTTCAACGACCATTTCACTCTGCGGCAAAACGCCCGCTACTCCCACGTCGAAACCGAATACAAATCCGTCGTCGCCGGGCGCGGCGCGGTCAACGCCGACGGACGCACAGTCCGCCGCCGCCTGATGCACGGGTTCGGCGACGCCGACAGCTTCACCCTCGACACCCATCTGCAAAGCAAATTCGAGACCGGCGACATCGCCCACACCATCCTCACCGGTGTGGACTATATGCACACCAGCTACCAAAACACCACCCTCACCGCCGAGCCGGGTGCCAATCCCAACTTCCTCGCCATCGACATCTACGACCCGGTTTACGTCGGCCTCCCCGGACTGTCCGCCGCTCTCGCCGCCCTCGCCGCTCGCGGCAGTGTGGACGCCACCGAATGGCAGGCCGGCATCTACGCCCAGGAACAGGCCCAATGGGGTAATCTTCACGCCACCTTGGGCGTCCGCTACGACTGGACCGATCTCGACTCACTCAACCGGCTCACCAGCGTCCGCACCGAACAGGATCCCGGACGATTCACTTGGCGCACCGGTCTGCTCTACCACTTCGACAACGGGCTCGCTCCCTACCTGAGCTACTCGACTTCCTTTGACCCGGTCAGCGGCACTTCCAGCCCGGCCAACGGCAGCAAGCCTTTCGACCCGACCAAGGGCGAGCAATACGAAATCGGCCTCAAATACAAACCCGCCAACTTCGACGCGCTCTTCACCGCCTCACTCTTCGAAATCAACCAGTCCAACCTGCTCACCCGGGATCCCGCCGATCCCACCTACAATGTCCAGGTCGGCAAAACCCGCGTCCGCGGTCTGGAGCTGGAAAGCCGCGTCAACCTCTTCAAGGGGCTCACCGCCATCACCGGCATCTCTTGGATGACTTCCGAGATCACCCGCAGCAACAACGGGGAACAGGGAAACAAATTTGCCAGCGTCCCCAACTGCATCGCCTCCGGCTGGCTCGACTACACCCTGCCCGACGAGTTCCTTCCGGGACTTTCCTTCGGTGCCGGAGTGCGCTACATCGGCGCCCGCTACGCCGACACGGGCAACACCATCCACCTGCCGGATTACACGCTCTTCGACGCCGCCATCCGCTATGATCTGGGAAAACAATTTCCCTCGCTCCAGGGTGCCCGGGTGGCACTGAGCGCCACCAATCTGGCCGACAAAACCTACGTGGCCACCGCTGGCACGGGCGGCGGCGGGGTGGCCTACTACGGCTCCGGGCGCAACGTCTCACTCTCCTTCCACTACGACTGGTAAGCCCGGTTTTCCTCCGCGCCGCATCCGGCTCCGTCGTCCCATCCGGCGGAGCCGTTTCCTTTTCTCCTTCAAAAAAATCCCTTCGCATGTCCGTTT
>CALNBE010000220.1 GCA_937874455.1 uncultured Opitutia bacterium
TGGGCCAGCCGGTCCGGCTCCACACCCTGCAGGTTTTCCGCGAAAACGACCAGTCCATCTACGGTTTCGCCTCCGCGGAGGAACGCGATTTCTTCCGCCTGTTGATCGAAAAGGTCTCCGGCATCGGCCCCAAAATTGCCCTGAACATTTTCAGCCGGCTGTCCCTGCCCGTGCTCAAGGACGCCATTGCCCGCAGCGATGTGAAAATGCTCTCCAGCTGCCCGGGCATCGGCAAAAAAACCGCCGAGCGCCTGGTCATCGAATTGCGCGACAAAATGGTCCCCGGCGCCACCGCCGTGCCTGCGGACGGCATGCCCGTCTCCTCCGCCCAACCTTCGCTGCAACACGACGCCGTCGCCGCCTTGGTTGCGCTCGGCCTCAAGCCCGCCGAGGCCGACAAGGCCGTCCGCCAAGCCATCACCCAGCTCGGTGCCGACACCTCGGTTGAAAAACTCATCCGCGCCGCCCTCGGCAACAGCTGAGCAAGCCGCAGGGGAAATTTTCCCTCCGCCGCCTACGGCATGCGCAAAAAGCCTCCCGCTACCGGGAGGCTTTTTGCTTTTCTTGGAGGAAAAATCAGCGCTTCACCCCGCAACCATACGGCTTGGTCACCGGCTCACTCACCGTTTTCCCCGCCTTGGTCTCCGCCAGCGCTTTCGCGACATAATTCTCCGCCTTGGCAATATCCTCCGACTTGCCGGAGGAAATGCTGTCAATCGCTCCGCGGTAGATCAACTTCCCCTCTGGATCGATAATGAAGATATGCGGCGTGGTTTTCGCCGAGTAAGCCTTCGCCCATTGCGCCGGAACGTCGTAGAGAGTGACCGCTGGGGAAGTTTTCCATTCCTTCGCCTGTTTTTGCAGCGCCTCCGCACTTATCTTGCCGGGGATTTTCTCCCCGCTTGAATAAATGGAAACCCACACCACGCCTTCCGCCGCCAGCGCCATTTGCTGCTTCTGCATCGCGCCGGGATTGTAGAATTTTTTCACATAAGGGCAGCCGGGGTTATACCACTCCAGCACCACATATTTCCCCTGCTGGTCAGCCAGTTTCCATTCCTTTCCCTCAATGCTTCGCGCCACAATCGCCGGCGCTTTTTCTCCAACGGTCAAATCCGCCCGCACTTGCGTCGGGGCAAACGTCACTGCCGCCACGGCGGCCAGCAAGGTAAACAAGGTCTTCATGATTTTTGCTGGGTTGCTTGGTTATTGCCAAGGTTGGCGGGGAAATCTTTTACTCCGCATTCAGTTTCCGTCAACCATGCCCGACACTTCCGCGCCGACCTCCACCGTTTCCTCTGACGCCCTCTGGGAAAACCTCAAGTCGTGCGCCCGCGCCACCCAGCAGGCCGAGCCTTCCCTCGGGCCAATGCTCGACGAGTTCGTCCTGATGCACGATTCCTTCGAGCAGGCGCTGGCCCTGCGACTCTCCGCCAAGCTGGTTTACCACTCCGAACGCGGCGGGCACCTGCATGATGTTTTCCGCGAGGCTTTTTCCTCCGACCCGCAAATCGCCGAAAAAGTTCGCCGCGACTTGCTCGCCGTCTCCGAACGCGATCCGGCCTGCGACACCATTCTCACTCCTTTCCTCTGGTTCAAAGGATTCCAAGCCATCACCTGCCACCGCATCGCCCACTGGCTCTGGAACAACCACCGCCAGCAATTTGCCCGCTACCTGCAAAGCCTCGTCTCCGAGGTCTTTGCCGTGGACATCCATCCCGCCGCCCAACTCGGCGGCGGCATCTTGCTCGACCACGCCACCGGCTTCGTCGCAGGGGAAACCTCGGTGATCGAGGATGATGTCTCCATCCTCCACGCCGTCACCCTCGGGGGCACAGGCAAGGAAAAGGGCGACCGCCACCCGAAGGTTCGGCGCGGCGTGCTAATCGGGGCTGGCGCAAAAATTCTCGGCAATATCGAGATCGGCCAAGGCGCGAAAATCGGGGCCGGCAGCGTCGTCCTCACATCCGTTCCACCGCACACCACCGTGGCTGGCGTTCCCGCCGTGGTGGTCGGCAAAACCGAATCCGCCGCCCCGGCCTTCGAAATGGATCACAACCTCTGGATCCACAGCATCTGATTTCCTCCGCCGAAAAAATCTGCCGCTCCTTCCGTGACCATGCCCCACTCCATCAGCAGCACCCCCGCCGCCTTGGATTGCCTTTACCGCATCGGCAGCCTGGTCAACAGCACCGAGGATGCCAACGAGGCGCTTGATCTGATCCTCGACGAGATCGTGCGCGTGCTCAATGCCAGCAGCGCCTCCATTTCCCTCGTCAACCCCGACACCGCCTGCCTCCGCATCGAGGTCAGCCGCGGTCTCGGCGCCTCACCGCAAGACCTCGAACTGCCCATCGGCCAGGGCGTCACCGGCTGGGTCGCCCTCCACGCCAAGCCGCTCCTCGTCCCCGACGTCTCCCAGTATCCGCGCTACTTCAAACTGAAAAACGATGTCCGCGCCGAACTCGCCGTCCCGATGGAAATGATGGGGCAGGTGATCGGCGTGGTGAATTGCGACAGCAACCAGGTCGGCGCTTTCACCGAGTCCGACAAATCCTTCCTCGGCCTCCTCACCAACGAGGCCACCAAGGTCATCGGCCGCCTCTGGCTCCTCCGCCAGCTCAAAGCCAAGGCCGCCCAGCTCGAAACGATCATCGTCGCCGCCCAATCCCTCGTCCACGAGCGCGACCTGCCCCGCGTCATCTCCGACCTCGCCACCCACACCCGCGATCTCGCGGGCTGGAAAGGGGTCGCCATTTATCTGGTCGAAAACGACGAACTGCGCCTGCAATACCTCGCTGGCAATCTGGGCGAATCCGCCCTCGCCCACGCGGTGCATCTCAACGAAACATCCCTCGGCGTCACCGCCTCCCGCGCCCGCCAGGTCGAGGTCACCCACGCGGGCCGCAACGAGGAATTTCTCTTCACCCGACTCGATCCCGAACTCGCCCGCAGCGGCCTGCTCGCCACCCCGATTGTCTTCGAGAGGGATGTGCTCGGCGTCCTCCTCGTCATCCATGGCAAGGCCCATCGCTTCAACGATGAGGAAAAACGCCTCCTCTCCACCATCGCCTCCATCGGTGCCGCCGCCATGCAGAACGCCCGGCTCTACGCCCGCGTTTTCTCCAGCGAGGAAAACCTCCGTCGCGGCGAACGCCTCACCACCTTGGGCTTGCTCGCGGCGGAAATCGCCCACGAAATCCGCAATCCGCTCACCGTCATCAAACTGCTCTTCGACACCCTCGACCTGCGCTTCGAACCGGGCGATGCCCGCGAACAGGACATCCAGATCATCCGCGAAAAAATCTCCCACCTTGAAGAAATCGTCAACCGGGTCCTCAGCTACGGCAAACACCAGTCCGGCGCCTTCGAGCGCATCGACCTCCTCGCCGTCATTTCCGACACGCTGCTGCTGATGCGCCTCAAGTTCGAGCAGTCACGCGTTCACATCGAATTTTCCCACGACGCCGAGGCACTCGGGATCGAGGCCGACAAAGGGCAAATCCAACAGGTCTTGCTCAACCTGCTCCTCAACGCCATTCAGGCCATGCCGTCCGGCGGCACCATCCGCCTGCACGCCTGGCGCAACGCTGCGGGGCAAATCCAGCTCCAGGTTCGCGACACCGGCCCGGGCATTCCGCCCGAGGTGCGCGCCCAGGTCTTCGAATCCTTCCTCACCGGACGCCGCGAAGGCACCGGACTCGGACTCGCCATCGTCAAACGCATCATGCGCAGCCACCACGGCGACATTGAGGTCGCCGCCAGCGACCGCACCGGCACCACTTTTTCCCTCTGGTTCCCCGCCGCCCACTGAGGCCGCGGAGGAAAATTCCTGCGCGCCCGGCCTACGCTTTCGGCGCATCCGCCGAGTTTCCTCCGCGCTCCCGCCGCGCCGCCAGCCAGTTGCGCGCAAACTCAAACACCACCGGCAACACCGAGAGAATGATGATCGCCACGATCACCAATTTGAAAGATCCTGCTTCATCCAACAAGGCCTCTCCTATATACCACCCCGCGTAAACAAAGCCGTAAACCCAGACAAATCCGCCCACCACATTGTAGGCGATAAAGCGTCCATAATGCATGTCGCCAATCCCCGCCACAAACGGGATGAAGGTCCGCACAATCGGCACAAAGCGCGCCAAAATAATCGCCCGTCCGCCGAATCTCTCAAAAAACGCATGCGCCCGCTCCAGGTGCTTTTTGCGGAGGAAAATCGAATCCTCCCGCGTGAACACCCGCGGGCCGATCTTCGCGCCAATCCAGTAATTCACGGTGTCGCCGAGCACCGCCGCCGTCCACAACAGCAGGGCCATCAGATGCACGTTCAACCCGGTTTCCTCGCTCGCGCAAAACGCTCCCGCCGCAAACAACAGCGAATCCCCCGGCAGAAACGGCGTCACCACAAAACCGGTCTCCGCGAAAATGATCAGGAATAAAATTCCGTAGGTCCAGAGTCCGTAGTTCGCGATGATCTCCTTCAGGTGAACATCAATGTGCAGAATGAAATCGATAAGCTGCTTCAACAGGTCGGGCATGGCGGGCAAAGAAAACCCACTCCGCGCACTCCTTCAATCCAACACTTCCTCCGCTGGCCAATTCAGCGTAGCCAGCCGGCATTTCCTCCGCGCCATTTCCTCCGCGCCGGGAAACCCTATCCATCATCCCGCTCCAGCCGCTTCCCCATGCTGATCACATCATCGGGCAAAAACCCGGCCGCCCGGTAAAATTCCAGCACCGCCGTGTTCGAGGCGCGCACCTGCAAATTGATCTTCGCGCAACCTTCCGCCCGCAGCAACCGCTCCGCCTCCGCCAGCAGCGAACGCCCCAGACCGTGCCGCCGGCGTGCGGGATCGACCGCGAGGTAATTGATCCAGCCGCGATGCCCCTCGTAACCTATCATCACCGCGGCGACAATTTCCTCCTCGTCTTCGCCGACCAAAAACCACTCCGGGCGCACCCGCATTTTCCGTGCGATGTCCTTGTACGGATCATTGTTCGGATGCACCAGCCCACACCGTCGCCACAAGGCCACCACCGCCTCGGTGTCCGCGGGATGGAAAGGCCGGATGGTCGTCATCATTTCCTCCCAGCAATTTTCATTCCACCTGCAACAGCGCACCCTTCAAATAATGACTCTCCGGAAAACTCAGCAGCACGGGGTGGTCCGCCGGCTGCCCAGTTTGCTCCAGCAAACGCGCCTCCCGTCGGGCGTCCGCCGCCGCCTCCGTCAGCATCGACAGAAAATCCCCCGGCGCCACCCGTTGCGAACAGGAATAGGTCGCCAGAACACCTCCGGGATTGAGCAGGCGCAGCGCCCGCAAATTCAATTCCTTGTAGCCGCGCATCGCCCCGGCCATCGCGTCTTTGCTCCGCGCGAAAGGCGGCGGGTCGAGCACGATCAGGTCAAATTTCTCCGTCCGATTTTCCGTGAACCAATCGAACATATTCGCCTGGACAAATTGCGCCACCAACCCGTTTCGCGCGGCATTTTTCTCCGCCGCCGCCACACACTCCGCCGAGGCGTCAATCCCCAGCACCGCCGCCGCCCCGGCCTTCGCCGCCTGCAGCGCAAAACCGCCTTGGTTGCAAAACGCGTCCAGCACCCGCCGGCCTTTGGCCAGCTCCGCCACCCGCAAATGCTGCTCACGCTGGTCCAGATAAAAACCCGTCTTCTGCCCGCCCGTCAGATCGAGAAAATACTCCACGCCCTCAATGCGCACCCAGTCCGGCTTCCGCTCCCGCCCGCTGGCCGTGCGCACTTCCAACGCCAGGCCGTCGTATTGCCGGCTCGGGGCATCGTTGCGGAGGATAATTTCCTCCGGTCGCAATTCCTTCTCCAGCCAAGCGGCAATCACCGGCAGCGCCTGATCCACTCCGGCCGTCAGCGCCTGCACCACCAGCACGCGGTCGAACTGGTCCACCACCAGCCCGGGCAGATGGTCGGCCTCCGACCACACCAGACGGCGGAAATTCCCCTGCGGGCGGCGGGCCACCGCCCGCGCCAGTGCCGCATGGAGAAACCGCGCGTCAAAGGGCTGCGCCTCCCGGCTGTAACGACGCCAGGAAATTTTCGAGACGTTGCTCCACAGGCCGCTACCCAACGAGCGACCGCGCGCATCGCACAACTCCACCCCTTCACCATCCGCCAAGTTTTGACCGCGGCGGTCGATTTCCCCGGCAAACGCCCAAGGGTGTCCGGATAAAACGCGGGCCGGACGCGCCGCTTTCAGTCGCAGGGTTTTCATGTTTCTTAATTCACGCGCCGACACAACCAGACCGCGAGCACAAACATCGCCAAATTCGGCAGCCAGGCCGCCATCATCGGCGAAAGGTGCTGCTGCGCGCCCAACAACGAGCACAGATTGGTCAGCAGATAGTAAAGGGCAAAGAGGACAATCGACTTCGAGACCCCGATCATCGGGTTCACCCGCACGCCCGAAACCGCAAAGGGAATCGCCAGCCCGATCACAATCAGGCAGCAAAACGGACTCGCCAGTACGTAGTGGTATTGCACCGCGTAGGCAGCAATCGTCGCCGAGGGGTCGTCCCCAGCGTCGTTGAGCACACCCTTGATTTCATTGATCGAGAGATGGGTCGGCTTCTTCGTCAACGCCAGCATCACCCGCGGCTGCTCGGTCAGCTCCGGCAGCACTTTTTCCCCCGCGAACGGGGGCTGCGCCACCGCGCTTTGTGCCGCGTCGTAAATGATTTCCCGCCCGTCCCGCAGCACCCAGCAGCCGCGCTGCGCGTCATAGGCGCCAAAGTTCGCCAGCCACACCCGCTGCAACCGGTCCTGCGCATCACTTTGATAAACCGACACACCCAACCCCTGCCCGGTGTAGCCGCTGAAGCGCCCGATATACCACATCCGGTGCGCCATGTTGTTCGCATAAGTCAGCGTCCGGCTGTCATCCTTGGCCGGACCGCCCTGGCCCTGCGCCTGCGTCAGGTGTGCAAACTCAGCTGTCTCGAACAAAAAGCGCGCCCGCTCCGTCGCCCAAGGCACAATGGTCGCGTTGAGGAAAAACAACAGCACCGCCAGCGCCGCCCCCGCCGCCCACAGAACGCGGGTGATCCGGAAAATGCTCATCCCCGCCGCCCGCATCGCCGTCAACTCCTGGTTCCGATGGAAAAATCCCAGAATAAACAGCACCGAGATCAACAACGCCACTGGCAAAACCAGCGGCAAATACGAGGGAATTTGCAGCACAAAATACTCCAGCATCAGCCACGCCGACGCGCCCCAGCCCATGAAATCCGGCACATCGCCAAACATCCGCCCGATCAACAACAGACCCACCAGCGCTGCCAAGGTCATGCCAAAGACCTTCAGCCATTCGCGCAAAACATATCGATCAAGCAGCAACATGCGGGTGGAAAAGCCGCCACCAAAGGTGGCCCAGCCACCGCGCGCAATCCTCTTTTCCTTTTGGAAAAATTTTCGTTGCGCTTTCCCCTCCGCCCCCTTTTCTGCGTTCCCTCAAACTTTAAAGACCAGCATCGACATGTCCCAGCACAACAGTTTCAAATCCGGCACCTCCGCCTCCTCCTCCAAGCGCACCGTCCTCAAACGCTTTGAACGGATCGACCTCCTCAAAAAGCGCGGCCAGTGGAAGCAGGGCAAAATCGTGGGTCTGCCCAAGACTAAGCCGGAAGAATAGGGCAACGCTCCATTTCCTTTGCCAAAGAAACCCTTCCCTCCGCGGAAGGGTTTTTTTCTTGGAATTTTTCTTCGCTCGACAAATTGAGAGCAAATCTCAACCAAGGCCCCATGCGTACCGAAAAAGACTCCATGGGACCAATGTCCGTTCCCGCCAACGCCCTTTACGGCGCCTCCACCCAACGCGCCGTCCTAAATTTCCCGATCAGTGGTCGCCCCATGCCCGAGGGTTTCCTTCGCGGCCTCGGTCTGGTCAAGCTCGCCTGCGCCCAAGCCAATGAGGCGTTGGGCCGCCTTTCCCCTGAAAAAAGCCAGCTCATCCAGCAGGCCGCCCGGGAGGTTGCCGAAGGAAAACTTTCCGCCCATTTCCCTGTCGATGTGTTCCAGACCGGATCCGGCACCTCCACCAATATGAATGCCAACGAGGTCATTTCCAATCGCATCTGCCAGCTCACCGGCAACGCCATCGGCTCCAAAAACCCCGTCCACCCCAATGATGATGTCAACCTCGGACAATCATCCAACGACATCATCCCCACCACCCTCCACGTCAGCGTCGCCATTGCGCTGCACCAACACCTGCGGCCCGCCCTTGCCCATCTACACGCGACGCTCGGTGCCAAGGCCCAGGCATTCTCTTCCATCGTCAAAATTGGCCGCACCCACCTGATGGACGCCACTCCACTCACCCTCGGGCAGGCATTCTCCGGCTACGCGGCACAAGCCGCCAAGGGCGTCGCGCGGGTAGATAAAGCCGTTTCCGCCCTGAGTGAACTGGCCATTGGCGGCACCGCTGTCGGCACCGGCATCAATTGCCACCCCGCATTCCCCTCCGCCGTCATCCGGGTGCTCAACGCCGAAACCGGCCTTTTCTTTCGCGAGGCGCAAAATCACTTCGAAGCCCAAGCCGGACGCGACGACGCGGTCGAGGTCGCCGGGCACCTTTCCACCATCGCCGCCAGCCTGACCAAAATCGCCAACGACATCCGCTTGCTCGGTTCCGGGCCGCGCAGCGGCCTCGGCGAAATCAAACTCCCCGCCACCCAACCCGGTTCCTCCATCATGCCCGGCAAGGTCAATCCGGTGATGAGCGAAATGCTGGTGCAATCCGCCATCTACGTGCAAGGCATGGCCCAAATTGTCGCCCTGGCCGGACGCGACGGGCACTTCGAACTCAACGTCACCATGCCCTGCACGAGGCCATTCACATCCTCGGCAACGCCGCCCGCCAGTTCGCCGACGCCTGCGTCGCCGGCATCGAGGCCGACGAGGAACGCTGCCGCGAACTGGTCGAGCGCTCCCTGATGCTCGTCACCGCACTCAATCCATATATCGGGTACGACAACGCCGCGTCCGTCGCCAAGGAGGCGCTCGCCACCAACAAAACCCTCCGCGAGGTGGTGCTCGCCCGCGGGCTGTTGGACGCCGCCACTCTCGACGCCGCGCTGGAACCTCTTTCCATGACTCATCCCGCCGCGCCGGATCGGCCCGACTGACGCTCGTCCGCGCGCTTTCACTTTGACAATCCCCGCCTGCGGACTCACGGAGAAGGCGTTTTTCCTTTCCCATGCACCCTTTTCACAGCCCAATCGGACTCCGCAAACGAGTCCCCACTCCGGACACCCGCATGGACACCTTGCCGCTGGTAACGGTGCTGCTGCTGGCCATCGTGCTGTCCCTCGCCGGATCCCGTTTCCTTTACTCTCCCGGACTCACCATGGTGCTTGACCACAGCACAAATCCGTCCGTACCGCTGCAGCTGCCATCCTCGTTGCCACTGCCTGTTTCCAGCATCGCTCCGCTGCCCGGCACTGCCACCGATGCGACCCTGACCGTTTTCTCCGCCAAGGCCGACAATCTTTTCATTTTTGAGGGCCATATCTACACCCTTGCCGACGAGCAGCTGAAACGCGACCTGCAAACCGTCGCCCGCCGCTCCCCCGTTCTTCTACTCAAAGCCGACCGCTCCCTGAGCCTGCAAACACTGTTCCGCCTCACCGATCTGGCCCGCGAGGCCGGTTTCAAGCAGGTGCAAATCGCGGGGGAATCCCGCGCCGAGTAGCGCAAAAAAATCCCGCGCCGCATCCAACGGCCCGGGATTTTTCTCCGGAAAATTTCCTTTGGTAAGATCCGGCTCAGAGCACCGCCTGATAACCTGCGGCATCCAGCAGATCGCCCAGTTCCGCCGCATTGGAAAGCTTCACCTTGATCATCCAGGCTGCGCCATAGGGATCGCTGTTCACCGACTCCGGAGCGCCGTCCAGTTCGCCGTTCACCGCCACCACCTCGCCCGCGACCGGGCAATAAAGGTCGGACGCTGCCTTGACCGATTCCACGGTGCCAAACACATCGCCCGCCGCAAAGGAATCCCCTTCCTTCGGCAGATCGACAAAGGTCACGTCCCCCAACGCCGCCTGCGCATGGTCCGTGATGCCGATGGTGACAGTGCCGTCGCCGTTGTCGGCGACCCACTCGTGTTCTTTGGTGTACTTGAGGTTGCTTGGAATGTTGCTCATATCGGAAAAAGTTGGGTTGTTTGTTATTTGAAAAACGGCTCAGACACTACCATCAGCGGGATCCGGGTGCCCCGGATGTCCACAGTCAGGTTCGGTTGCTCAGCCTCGGGAATCCGCACCAGCGCACTGCCAATGGGCTGGCTTAGGCAGGGGGAAAACGTCCCCGATCGCACTTCGCCAACGGCGCTGTCCCCGGCAAAGACCGTCGCCCCCGTTCGGGCAATCCGCCGATCCTCCAGTTTGAAAAAAATGATCTTGCTGGGCAACCCGCCTGCCCGCTGCTCATTCAGCGCAGGCTGGCCGAGAAACTGCTCGGTTTTGCCAAACTTAACCACCCAGTCCAAACCGGCTTGCAGCGGAGAGATGACCTCGGAAATTTCGTGTCCGTAAAGCGGATAGCACGCCTCCAGCCGCAGCGAATCACGCGCGCCTAGCCCGGCCAGTTTCAAGCCCTCGTCCTTGCCCGCCGCCAGCATCGCCTCGGCAACCGTTTCCGCGCCCGCAGCCGGAATATATACCTCGAAGCCCGGCGAGCCGGTGTAACCCGTGCGGGAAATAATGCAGCCGTCCACTCCCGCCACCGTTCCCTGGGCAAAGCAAAAACGCTTGATCTCGCCCAGCGGTGTCGCGGTCAGCTTCGCCAAAATGCCCTCGGCCTTCGGCCCCTGAATCGCCAGTTGCGCCCACAATTTGCACTCATCCGCCACTGTCACCGCAAAGCCCTTCGCCTGCTCGCGCAGCCATTCGATATCCTTGGCGGCGTTGCCCGCGTTCAGGCAGATGAAAAATTCCTCCGCGCCCATGCGATAGACAATCACGTCGTCCACACACCCACCGTCCGGCTGGCACATCAAAGTGTACTTTGCCTGCCCCACCTTCAGCGGGCTGTAGGTGTTCGTCATCACATAATCCAAAAAACGCACCACGTCCGGTCCAATCACGCGCGCCTCGCCCATGTGCGAAACATCAAACAAGCCCGCCTGCTGGCGCACCGCAAAATGCTCCTCAATGATCGTCGAGTATTGCACCGGCATTTCCCAGCCAGAAAAGGGCACGATCCGCGCGCCATGGCGGACATGAAAATCATAAAGGGGAGTTCGTTGCAGCAAAGGGTCAATCATGCCCTTCAGCATCGCAAGAGAACCGCGGGCATGTCGAATGAAAAACCGCCAGGGATTCCGCATTTTCCGTTTGGCAAACGCCTGCCAAGGAAGCTCATCTGTTTTGCCCAAAAACTTCCATCCATGGCAGATTTTCGACACCCCCCGACCCGCCGTTCGCGCGTTTTTCTTTTTTCCGCGATTGACCTCCATTTCACAATTTCCATTCTTGCTCTCCCTTGAAAATTCATTTTCAAGCCAGCATAGCACAGTTGGTAGTGCAGCCGCCTTGTAAGCGGCAGGTCGTCAGTTCGAGTCTGACTGCTGGCTCCAGTTTTCTGCTCAATGGTGTAATGGTAGCACAAGCGACTCTGACTCGCTTTGTCTAGGTTCGAATCCTAGTTGAGCAACCATTTCGAAACCCGCCTCAATAGGCGGGTTTTCGCTTAAACAGGGGTTTGAGGGCGTTTCGCAGTTTTCCCTGCTTTGGACAAAAATGCCCCGTTTGGGCAGTTTTTCCCTGTTTAAGGTGAAGACATAGGTGAAAACTTTATCTTCTCCATTTCGCTGTGCAACGCGACGCCCCTCCTCCCGCCTAATTTTCCCTCCCCAGACGTCTCACTCCCCGTCCAGCGGACTACGGATGCCGATGCCGGGTTTTTTCATCACATGCAGATAAATCTGAGTTGTCTGCAGTTTGGCATGCCCCAGCAGTTCCTGCACGGTGCGGATATCGGTGCCATCCTCCAGCAGGTGCGTGGCAAAGGAATGCCGGAACACATGGGGCGACACCCTTTTGTCCAGCCCCGCCGCTCGCGCCGCCCGCTTCAACACCAGCTGAAACGCACTGTCCGTCACATGGTGCCGTCGTCGCAAACCGCTGGCCGGGTCCACGCTCGTTTCCCGCGAAGGGAAAAGCCATTGCCACTCCCATTGCTCGCCCGCCTGCCGATACTTGCGCGCCAGTGCTTCTGGCAACCACACTCCGGCCAGATCATTGTACCGATCCTCGTTAAAGAGAGCCCTGAGGCGCACCAAATGTTCCCTCAGCCGGGGGATCAACGATACCGGCAACACCGTCACCCGATCCTTGTCACCCTTGCCCGCCACCACGCGCAACTGTCCGCGGGCCAGATCGAGATCCTGCACCCGCAACCGCAGCAACTCCATCAGCCGCAAGCCCGCGCCATACAGCAACGCCGCCATCAACGCCCAAGTGCCGTC
>CALNBE010000221.1 GCA_937874455.1 uncultured Opitutia bacterium
GGTAAACATCATCCCCAAGAAAGTCACCGACGAATGGAAGGCCAATGTCTCCTACGAATCCACCATCCAATCCGACAACCAATACGGCAACCGCTACGGCACCTCGCTCTACACTTCCGGCCCGGTCATCAAGGAAATCCTTGGCCTGACACTGCGCGGCTCCTACCTCAAGCGCGAAGCCAGCAACATTTTCTTCACCGACAAAAACGGCAACAAAGTTCCCGTTTATGGCACCTCCGCCACCGGCGAGGCCCAGGGCACCCGTGGCTACAACGCCGCCGCGGGGGAAATCTGGACCATGGGTGGGCGCCTCGACCTGCTGGCCAGCGAAGATCATAACATCTGGGCTGACATTGATTTCGGACGCCAGATTTACGACAACTCCAACAGCGGTCTCGGCACACTGGACACCGCGACCAACGCCCGCGGCTACAAAAAGGACATGGAGTTCAACCGCGACCAATACGCCATCGGTTGGGACGGCAATTTCGACAATATCGGCAAGCTGAACACCAGCTTCATGTACAATTCCACCGAAACCCTAGGGCGCACCATTCCCACCGCCGCCGTGCCAACCGGAAGTACCTACGCCGGCAAGGATCGAACCTTGGAAAGCGACAGCTACGTCTTCGACGCCAAATTCCTCGCCCCGCTCGGCGATTCCCACCTGCTCACCATCGGCACCCAATACTGGTATGCCGAAATGCAGGACGGCATCACCATCGACACCACCACCGGAAAAGTCCCCACCATGGACGGCCAACAATGGTCGGGCTTCGCCGAAGACGAATGGACGATACTTCCTTCGCTCACCTTGACCGCCGGCCTCCGCTACGACTACCACGATGTCGTCGGCGACAACCTCAGCCCGCGCGGTTATCTGGTCTGGAAAGCCCATGATTACTGGACCCTCAAGGGCGGCGTCTCCCAAGGCTTCAAAACTCCGGCGATCAATTCGTTTTACGACGGCGTGGTCGGCGCGGGCGGCCAGGGTACCAGCCTCACCTACGGGAATCCGGACTTGAAGCCGGAAACCACCACCTCCGGCGAAATCGGTTTCATCTTCGACAACCAGGAGGACATGGTCGTCAAGTGCCACTCAATACTACAGCGCCGACGACGCGAAGGCCTACGGCGCGGAACTCTTCGCCAAATACACTTTTCTCAACGACTGGACGGCTTCCGCCAATTACACTTGGACCAAGAGCAAGTACAAAAGCGGAACCAAATCCGGACAGCCCTTTGAAAATGTCGCCGAACACTCCGCCAACGCCCGCCTGAGCTGGCAAGCCATGGACAATCTCTCGCTCTGGTTTGCGAGCGAATACCGCGGCGAACGTCCCCGCGATCCGGGCAGCGATGGCTATAATCTGGGCGACTTCAAGGCCGTGCTGCTCTTCCACCTCGGTGCCAGCTACCAGCTCAACGAGCTGTTCACCATCAACGCCACGGTGTACAATCTCTTCGATAAGGACTTCGTGGACTTCCGCGAATACACCACCGGCAAATACGTCAACGCCTACAACAACATCTACGAGCGACGCCGGCTCTGGCTTTCTGCCACGCTGAGCTTCTAAACGCTGTTCTTCTGAAAAGAAAAAGCGGCCGGGAATTTCTCCGGCCGCTTTTTCTTTGCCCCGCAAATGTCACTTCCCCTTGCCAAAAACTTGCACTTCGGAAGTGAACATGAACCGTTGCGGGAATTCCGCCCGGTCGGAATAATAGTTCAAATAGCTCAGCCGAACATAACGGATATCCTTTGCCGGAAACTGGAAAAACCGCTTCTCTGCCTGTCGCAGCGAAAAGGTGTAGTAACCGACTCGTTCAAATAATTTCCCATCCCTGCTAATCGAAACTTCCACCGTTTTCGTTGAACCATACTCCGGAACTCCGATCAAAACCGCCCCAACTCTTTCCTCCCGCTCCAAATCAATCGTCACCGTTTTCGGGAAACGATCGCTCTCGTTGGTCGCAAAGACATTTGGGTTGCGGCCGGTCCACACGCCGTCCGTCAGCCCTACATTCCATCCGTGGGAATTCGGCGCATCAGTGGTCCACTTTTTATTGGAAGCCAAATTTTCGCCCAGATCCTTCGGCATGTCCTGTTCCGCCAGCCCTTGTTGCGCGGCGGAAACCGTCCGCAACTCATAGCGATGTGCTTGGGGTTGCGCCATTTTCCTTTGCATCTGCCGCAGCACCGCCGTCGCCGTATCCAGCCCGCGGAGGGTTTCCTCCAATCCGGATGCGGGAACCTCCTCCATCTGCGCCATCGGAACCTGAACACTCCGCCAGCGAAAATTATGCGTGTCCGTGCGCTTCCGAGTCAGCTCATAAACGCCCTGCGCCTGTCGGCGCATCGGAGTATCCATCATCGCCAGATTGATCCCATCCGCCATTTCGGCCTTGGTGAAAAGTCCGATGATCTCGCCATCAATCGACAGCGAATAAGTCTCTGCGGTCGCGCCATCCACCTTGAGCACTTGCTGGTTCAGGGTATCCACAAAGTCGGAGGAGCTTACCGCCAGCGCGGTTTCCCGATTTCCCATGTCCACAGGCATCGGCAATGATCGGTCCAGCTGAGTCCAGGAGAAGCCTTCCTTGTCCGCCTGGAAATCACTCACCGCGGTGTTCTCCGACCGGAGGATCTTCCCCTGCGCCGCATTAATTTCCACCGCTGAGACCACCGCCGGGGCGTTCCAAGCCTTCAGCAAAGCCGCCGCCATGATCAAGTGACCCGAGGGGCCGGGGTGAATCCGGTCGCCGATAATTTTCTCCGAAAGCTTCGCGTCCGTCGCCCGGGCCTTTTTCAGCATCGCCACCACCGAGGTGTTCAAATCCGCCACCTGCTGCTGATGCGCCTTGGCGATATCCGCCACCGCCGCGCCGAAACGAATCAACACCGCGTTGTAACCGCCTTCAAACTTGGGCTCGCGAGTAATGTCATCGTAGGGAGAGGGTTCGATCAGGGTAATCCGCACGCCGGGCTTTTTCTGCTCCAACTTGTCCACAATGGAGTTCAGGCCGTTTTTATACGTGTTGAAAATTCCCTGATCAAACGCTCGGTAACGTCCGTCATTCATCCCCAGCATGATCGTTACCACCGTCGGATCATAGGCAAAAACATCACGGTTCAGCCGGGCATCAATACCACCTCCGCCCCCACCCGAAACTTTGTCCCCACCCCAGCCCGAATGCGTGAAAGTAACGTCCAGCGAAGGGAAGCGGGTAACGACAAAAGTCTCGGCAAAAAGCGTATATAAACGCTGATCCGTGATGCTGTCGCCATAAAACACCACCCGGTCCCCTTCCTTCAGATAAAAGCCTCCAGCCTCCGCCGCAGACGATTTCCCCAGAGATCCGAGCAAAGCCCCAACCACCAAGCCGAGAAACAAGATTTTTTTCATAAGCCGGACGAAGGAAACAGCTGCCATTGCCTCGCTCAAGCAGATATTACCAAAATCCGTGCCATTAATTCCAGCAACAAAATCTCAAATACCTTAAATACAAAAACCTATAAAATAAACCTAAGCATTTCTGCCTTCGGAATTTCCAAGAAAAACACCCTCCCCGCATTCCCGCGCCAACGTCCCATTTCTCCGCTCCTCAATCTCATTTTTCTCCGATCCCTCCACCTCTGCGCAAAACTCCACGTTTTCCCATTGCCAGCCTAAATCACCGCCGCCAAATAATTCCCCTCGTCCCTTTGCCTAGGTGGCGGAATGGTAGACGCTGCAGACTTAAAATCTGCTGTCCGCAAGGACGTAGGGGTTCGAGTCCCCTCCTAGGCACCAATTCATAAAACCATAACTTATTTTCATTAAAAAAGATACCTAAAGAGGCCTCGCTCACACACCCAAGAGCAACCGCAAGCCCGCCAGCGCGCTCAGCCCCAACACCAGCGCCTCAAAAACACGTTGATTGATGCGCGGCAGCAGCCATCGGCCCAGCAAGGCACCAGTCAGCACCGCAGGAGCCAGCAACAGGTTGAAGGAAAAACTGCCCGTGGTAATCAATCCCAGATTCACCATGAACGGCACCTTGAAGCAGTTCAGTAGAAAGAAAAACACCGCCGCCGTGCCGATGAACTTCATTTTCGGCATCCCCATCGCCAGCAGGTAAATCGACATCAACGGCCCTGCCGCGTTGGACACCAGGGTGGTGAATCCCGCCAGCACCCCAAGCAGCGGCGCAAACCAAATTCCCGGTAAGGCAATTTCCTCTCCGCCGACTTTCATCGAAGTCACCCGCGCCTCTTTCTCCCGCCACCGCCGCCACAACTGCATCCCCAGCAGGGCCAGCACAATGCCCCCGATCATCACCTGAGCCTGAGCGTCAGAAATCCGCTCCATCGCCCACCAGCCCACCAGCACGCCCGCTCCGGTCCAAGGAAATAGCCGGAGCAAATGCCGCCATTGCGTGTGCCGCCAGTAGGCCGCGACCGCCACGCTGTCGGCAAAAATCAACATCGGCAAGATGAAGCCGCTTGATTCCTTTGCCGGCAAAATCGAGGCAAACACCACCACACACAGAATGCCTAAACCAGGCAACCCCGTCTTGGCCAAGCCAACCATCAGTGCCCCCGCCACCGCCAGGAGCCACTGCCCAAAGGAAAAATCCATCTCCGATCACTACTGTTCCTGCGAAACCGCCACCGGCCGCACCATGGTTTCCTCCAGCAACCGACGGCTAACCCGGTGAATCGCCTGCCGGCAGAAATCTGAGGCCTGGTTCAAATCCTGCGCCGCCAAATACTCGGTCAGGCTGGCGGAAAGATTCCCGGCCTTCTCATATTTCTCCGCGTCAGCCAGGGTTTTTGAATAATCGGCCACCGCCGCCGATAGCGCGCCTCGGGCTGTTGCCAGATCAGGATCGCTCACTCCCAACCGGGACGCCTCCTCCAAAACATCCCAAGCCATGTAGCTGTTACCCTGTCTGTGCAGCACCTTGGCATTGACCATCCGGGCTTCGATTTCCCCCACGGCGACCATCACTTGCCGCAGCTGGTCCGCCCGCTCCTTGTCCTGCAACAGGGCCATGGCAAATTCCTCCTTGCGGTTGTATATCTCGCGATAGTTGCGGCTTTGATACAAACGGTCGAACTCCGGCACCTTTTGCCCCAGCAAATCAGCTTGGTTCACCACCTGCTGCACAAAGTCCTTGATCGCAGGATTGGTGGGCCAGAGCAGAGTCGCCCGCTCAATCTGCGCCTCCGCCTTCGGCATGTCGCCGACCAGCGCGGCTTGCTTCGCCGAGAGCACCGCGAGATTGCTCATCTGCATGGCATTGTTCACCCGGCTCATCACCTGAGCCGCAGGGAAATCCTCCGCCAATGCCCGGACCCGGTTCACCGCGTCCTCCACCCCGGCCAAGTCCCGCTCGTCGCCCATCCGCTGGAGGTCGCGCAAATTCCGCCAGATTTCCAGCAACGTCTGTTTTTTCTCGTAATCGAAAAACATCACCTGCGGATCGTATTCCCCGAGGAAAAACGTCTCCTGAATGCGCTCAAACGCCCCGTAGCGGTCGCCCGAATCATAGAGCTGCGTCACCGCCTGCATGCCGGTCTCCACATCCTTGATCGCCTCCCGCGCCAACATGTCCACCGAGTCGATGGTTGGGACAAAATCGCTGATCGGGAACATTTCCTTCAACTGCTGCTGCCCGACCTTCATATCGTGCGCGGACCCGGAAAAAATCTGCCGGTAAAAGGCGTTGGCGATGATCGCGTGCTGAAAACGGCGCTGCAGGAGAAAACTGGCGATCTGACTCTGAAACTCCAGCCGGGCCTTGAGTCCCCTCATCGACACCTCCGCCTCGGTCTGCACAATATTCTTTTCCGTTTTTTCCAACTCCTTGCGCGCCTGGGCTTCACGTTCCGTCGCCAGCCGTTCCTCTGAGGAAATCCCACCCGTGCTTGCGCCCGTATTGCGTCCGCCGCCACCCCGAGCATTGTTATTGCCTCCTCCATTGCGTCCGCCACCGGTGTTTCTGCTGCCGCCGCCACTATTGCTGCCGCCGCCGCCCACTGACGACGCGCCAACACGATAATTCACAATCGTCTCCTGATAGCGCCGCAGGGTGTCCATCTGCCGCAAATCGATTTGCAAATCCTGCGACTCCGAGCGCATCCGGATGGTTTTGTCCACCAGCGATGCGATGGTCAGGCAATTTTCCGCGTCCGCCTCAAACTGTCCGGCTTCAAACAGCAAATTCCACGCTTCCTGAAAATTGGCCTTGGCGTTGCTTTGGTTGACCACTCGTGGCGAAAGCAGCAAGTCGATCCGCCCCAAAATTTCCTCGTACCGCCGCAAGTCCTCCTCCGGAGAAGGTGCCGCCAGATAACGTTCCAGCCGCGCCCTCATCAACCGCGAATTGCCCAAATTAAATGTCCGGCCTTTCCACTGAATGGAGCCGTTCTCCATGTCCACCGAATCACTGTTCACATCAAACAAACGGTCCACCATTCCTTCACCCGTGGTACTGCTGTAATTGCCGGAGGTGCCCATCGTCGGTGCGGGCTGCGGTGCGGGCTGCGCAGGTGCCTGACTTTGCGGACGGCCAAAGGGACTGCCGCCGCCCGGCAGCACGCCCTGCCCCCACAACGTGGCAGTCAGCAGGAAAACGGAGGGGAAAATGACGGCCTTCGATTTGTTCATGGTGATGGTCTCTCTCTGGATTGAAGGTGGCGTGCTCGGTTAAAACTTTTCCACTCCCTCCGCATACAGCACATCCTTGCGCATGTAGACGTGGAAACGGAAACGCTGCCCTGTCTCGAAATTTTGCCGGATACTCGCCGGGATGAACACCGGCACCCGGCCAGGGCCGTCCAACAGTTTCACTGCCAGCACTCGGCCTTTGTCGTCCCGCTGACTCAACTGCTGCACCACCTCGCCGCGAATTTTGTATTCATTCCCCTGCAGGGTCTCCCAATTGCTCCGGTAGGTCGCGTAATCGAAATTTTTCAACTCCCCGAATTTCCCGCTGTTCCGGGCCACGATAAAAACACCGGTCAGGATGATCCCCACCACGGGGATGATTAGCGCGTACAGCGGGGAAATTTTTTGGGCCATAAAAATGTACGGGTAAAAGCAGAAAAGCAGAACGGCAAGTTGTGCTTTAGCTATGGAAAAACCCGCACGCATTGGCAAGGGAGTTTTTTCATAGCCTGTTTCAATCTTTCTCGGGTTCGGACTATGGGA
Organism: uncultured Opitutia bacterium; assembly: GCA_937874455.1. Lineage (GTDB taxonomy): Bacteria > Verrucomicrobiota > Verrucomicrobiia > Opitutales > UBA953 > CALNBE01. Next base: position 7,197 of record CALNBE010000221.1, read on the forward strand.
AACCGGGGCGCTTTGGCAAGGTTTCAGAAAGACCCTCACAAACTTCTCCGACGGTGGCAGCCGATCACAATCAGCATCACCCCGACCAGCGCCTGCACCAGCAGCACTCCGTTGGCACTGGCGGTATCCATGATGACCGCATTCCGGTTCGCCTCCACATACGCGTCGTAAATCCGCTCCGCGTGCATCGAGCGCATGAAGCCCGCCCACCCCCAGTAGGCGTTGATGAACGGGCGGCACACCCACTCCAGCGCCTCCGGCAACGCCAGCACCACCCCGCTCAACGGAATCTGAAAACCGACAAGGTAAATCGACAGCAACGAGGCTTTCTCCGCCGACTGCATGACCGCCGAAAAGCCCAGGCACACAATGCTCATCGACACGCACACTGCCGCCATGGTGAGCAACTGCCAGTCCCACGGACCGGGAAACTGGCAGACGACCTTCACAAACGCCGCCATCCACACGCCCTGAAACAGCGCGATCACCGAGGCAAAAACTACCTTCGAGAGCATGTAGGCACCGGGACGCAACCCAATCAGTCTTTCCTTCTCGTACAAATTCCTTTCCCCCGCGATTTCCCGCCCACCGTTGTTCGCCCCCATCAGCGTCAGCAAAATCACCTGAAACATCACTAGCCCGCTGGCCAGCCCGGCCAGATGCGCGCGCTCCAGTTGCACCTCCATTGCCTGCTTGAAGGCTTCCATCGACGCCAGCACCCGCTCCAACGGCACTTCCGGCACCGCGGGCAGCCCCTTCCACGCAAAAATCGCCACCACCACCGGGAACCCAAAAGTGATCGCCATGGTGAGCGCGAAATATCCGGTGTCGCGGAAAAACAGCAAAAACCGCCGCCGCAACAGCGTCACCAACTGGCTGGCCACCCCCGGCAACCGCGGCGCGGGCAGCGCGGCATTTTCTTCCGCGCCTTCCGCCAGCCAGTGATAGTGCCCCGGATTTTCCGCGAGAAACTCCGCCCAGCGCCGCCGCCAGTAATCGATTTCCTCCGCGGCCATCCGGTCGTAGAGATGCAGCGCGTCCTGGATTTCAAAATACGCGAGCAACTGCGGCAAACTGCCCTGAAAAATCACCGCGCCCTGATGCACCACCGTGATCCAGTCAAAGGAATCCAGCTTCCCCAGATTGTGAATGATGCACAGAAAAGTTTTCCCCCGCTCCTCCACCAGCCGGCGGAGCAAATCCAAAATCTGCGTCTCCGAATTCGGATCCAGCCCCGAGGTCACCTCGTCGCAAATCATGCAGGCGGGATCCAGCGTCAGCTCAATCCCCAGCCCCAGCCGCCGCAACTGACCGCCCGAGAGCATGCCCACGCGTTTTTCCCGGTGCGCCGCCAGCCCGGTCGTTTCCAACACCGAGGCCAGCCGACGCCTTTTCTCCTCCCGGTCCCGCACCGTCAAATCCAGCGCGCTCTGAAACGCTTCCTCCACCGTCAACTGCGCCTGCGCGGTGGTGAACTGCGGCGCAAAACCCACCCGCCCCACCAAGTCCTCGGGATCGCGGATCGGCTGGCCGCCGAGAAAGGATTTCCCCGTCGCCGGAATGATGCCCATCATCGCCTTCACCAGCGTGGTTTTTCCACAGCCGGAGGGGCCGATTACCGCGTTCATCGCCCGCGGTTGAAACGCGGCATCAACGCCGGACAGGATTTCCGGGCCGCCACCGGCCACCCGCACCGTGAGGTTTTCGCAACGCAACATTGTCAGTGCAATTGCCCGCAACCCTCTTCCGGGTCAAAACCATTTTCCTCCGCGTCGCCGCGCATTTCACGTCCTCCTCCAAAAAACCTTCGGATTAAATTTGTCCTCATGTTGAATATTTTCACACTGCGAATTCCTATGAAAAAACTGCTCTGTCTTCTCTCCTTCACCCTCACCGCCGCACTGTCAGCCCACGCCGCCGGCCCTTACCACAAGGATCTGCTCAAAGGCACGGAAAACGACCTCGTAAAAGCCGACCAAAGCAAGGCCGATATCGCCGCGCTGCACGGCAAAAAATACACCTTCATCTACTTCTCCGCCCACTGGTGCCCGCCCTGCCGCGCCTTCACGCCCAAGCTGGTCAGCTTCTACAACGACAATAAAAAGAACAACGATTTCGAGCTGCTCTTCGTCTCCAGCGACAAAAGTCAGGAGGCCATGTTCAAATACATGGAAGAAACCAAAATGCCCTGGATCGGCCTGAAAAAAGACAGTCCGGCAGCCGGCCCGTTGAAGCAAAAATTCGGCGTCAAGGGCATCCCCTGCCTCGTCCTGCTCAACGAAAAAGACGAGATCATCGCCTCTAGCTATGGTACGGACGGCAAATACAAAGGTCCTCAAGTCGCTTTGGAGAAATACCTCGAACTTCATAAAAAATAACTTCCTTCGTACCGAACGTCGAGTCGGTCACAAAAAAACGGAGCCCGTCACGGCTCCGTTTTTTGCGTCTCCGGCTTCCGGCCTTCTCCGCTATTTCTTTCCCGCGACGCTTTCCAAAATTTGGTAAATGCGCGCGGTCATGCTGCGGGGATTGTCCAGCAGGCCCGCCGCCAGCAGCGAGTTGTCGAGAATTTGCTCCGCGATCAGTTTCGCCAGCGGCGCGTTGCTTTCCCGCAGCGCGTCAAGCTGGTGAATCAGTCCGTGCCGCGGATTGATCTCCAGCTTCACCGCCGGTTGCGCTTCCGCCTCGCCCTGTCCCATCGCCTGCATCATCCGGCGCATGGTGGCCGACATCAACTTGTCCGCGTTGAGCGCCACCGCGGGGCTGTCCACCAAGCGCTTTCCGGCTTCGACTGCGGAGACTTTTTTCTCCCCGAGTTCCGCCTTCAGCCATTCGCATAGTCCCTTCAACCTTTCCTCCGGCAGAGCCTCGCCGCTGCCTTCCGGCGCGTCGCCGAGGTCGAGGTCCGCCTGGTCCGCCGCCACGAGTTTCTTTTCCTTAAACTCGCCGAGGTGGTTCATCACAAAATCATCCGCCGGTTCGAAGAGAAACAGCACTTCCAGGCCGCGCGCCTTGAAGGCCTCCAGATACGGGCCGCTCTCGATGGTCGCGCGATCGGGACCGGTCAGGTAATAAATTTCCTTCTGCTCCGGCTTCATCCGGTCGGCATATTCCACCAGCGTGGTCCATTTCCCTTCCTCGGTTGCGCTGGAGGCGTAGCGCAGCAACGGCGCCAAACCCTCGCGATGCGCGAAGTCGGTCACGATGCCTTCTTTGATGAACAGGCCGAATTCCTTCCAGAATTTTTCGTAAGCCGCGGCGTCCTTCTTCGCCAGATCCTCCAGATGCTTGATCACGCGCTTGGTCAGCACGCGGTTCAATTTCTGAATCAGCGCGCTGTCCTGCATCGTCTCGCGGGAAATGTTGAGCGGCAGATCCGCGCTGTCCACCACGCCCTTCAGAAAGCGCAGCCAGTCCGGGAGCAGACCCTTCGGCGCGTCGTCAATCAGCACCTTCCGGCAGTGCAGCGCCACCTGCGCTTCCATCCGGCCAAAGCCCGATTTCTCCAAATTGCTCGAAGGAAAATACAGCAGCGCGTTAATCGCCAGCGGCGCGTCCGCGCTGAAATGCAGCCAGTCCAGCGGCTCGTCCCAGGCATGACACTGGAACTTGTAAAATTCCTTGTATTCCTCCGCCGTCACCTCGCTTTTTCCTTTGAGCCAGATGGCCTGCACGGTGTTCAGCTTTTCCCCGTTGAGGAGCAGGGGCACCGGCACGTATTTCGAGTAGCGGTTCAGCACTTCCTTCACCCGGTCGGCGGTGGCGAACTCCTTAAATTCCTCCTTCAGTTTGATCACGATGCGCGATCCGCGATTTTCCTCCGCGGCAGGCTCGATCGTATAGGTGCCGCTGCCGTCGCTCTTCCAGCACAGGCTCTCGCCTTCCTCGCGCCAGGTGCGGGTGTAAAAACGCACTTCGTCCGCCACCATGAAGACGCTGAAAAAACCGACGCCAAACTGCCCGATCAGGTTTTCGTTCGCGCCGCCATTTTCCTTCAAGGCCTGCAAAAACGCCTTGGTGCCCGAATGCGCGATGGTGCCGATGTTTTCCTTCAATTCCTCCCGCGTCATGCCCAACCCGCTGTCGCCAATCGTCAGCGTGCCCGCCTGGTCGTCTGTGGTCACGGAAATCTCCAGCGCCGCGTCGGGCTGGTGAACCGCCTTTTCGGTCAACTGAATGTGGCGCAGTTTTTCCAGCGCGTCCGAGGCGTTCGAGACCAGCTCGCGGATGAAAATGTCGCGGTCCTTGTAGAGCGAGTGCACCACGATGTCGAGCACCTGGCGGACTTCCGCCTGGAAGGAATGGGTTTCAGTGGGAACAGTTGCGTCGTTGGTCATGATTTTTTGCAAAGAAAAATGCGGTTCAAAAGGGTTCGCTTTACGGCCGGGCTGTTAAAGCCAACCGCCGGATTTTTTGAAGCCGAAAAATTCCCCGGCCCGGCTCGCCGCTTTTCCTCCGCCCCCCGGCTTTATCAGTTAAACAATCCCGCGCTGGCCTTTTCCTCCGCGCCGCCGGAATACGCTTGGCGTTCACATCGCAAAACCCAATCCGCCATTTTCCCATGCGCTTCCTCCGATTTCCTTTGCTCCGCCAACTGGCCGCCCCGGCCCTCCTCCTGCTCGGCAGCCTGCTGCCCGTCTCCGCCGGAGATTTTTACCTCAAGGACGGCGACAGTGTGGTCTTCTACGGCGACAGCATCACCGGGCAGCGGATGTACACATCCTTCGTCGAAATTTTCGTCCTCACCCGCTCCCCCGAAAAACACATCACCTTCACCCATTCGGGCGTGGGGGGCGACCGGGTCGATGGCGGCGGCGCAGGAAATATTCGCACCCGGCTGCAGCGCGATGTCTATCCCTACCAGCCCACCGTCGTCACCGTCATGCTCGGCATGAATGACGGCGCGGTGCAGCCTTTTGACCAAGGGAGGTTTGACCGCTACAAACGCGGCATGGAGTTCATCGTTTCCCAACTGGAAAAAAACCTGCCCGACGCCCGCGTCACCCTCATCCAACCGTCGCCCTACGACGATGTCACCTTCCCCCCAAAATTCGAGGGCGGTTACAATGCCGTGCTGCGCCGCTTCGCCGAAGTTGTCGGGGAAATCGGCCGGGCCCACCATAAGGATCTTGCCGACCTTAACACCCCGGTGGTCGCCATGCTGGAAAAAGCCAAGGCCATCGATCCCGAACTGGCCAAACGCATTTTCCGCGACCGGGTCCATCCGCGCGAGTCCGGCCACCTGATCCTCGCCGCCGCCTTGCTGGAGGCCTGGCACGCGCCCGCCACCGTCTCCTCCGTCA
>CALNBE010000222.1 GCA_937874455.1 uncultured Opitutia bacterium
CGGCAGCACCTTGTCCTCCTTGTGAAAAACGCCCAGGTCCAGCGCCAGCATCAGCGAGATGAACACCAGAAAACCCACCCAAGCCCACCAGGGCACATCGATCGGCGCGGGCGCGGCAGTGGCGGCAAGAAAAGAAATAAAGCTCATGGGAAAAGAGAAAGGCTGGGAAAAATTTCCCCGCCAGCACTAAGGTTTCAAAAATAGATTTGTATCAAAAACGGATTACAAAACACGCTCCATTTTCCACCGCGCTCACAGATCGACATTGTCGATCAACCGGGTCGCACCCAAAAACGCCGCCACCGCCAGCAGGGTCCTCCCAGGCGCGATTTCCTCCACCGGCTGCATCGTCTCCGCGTCCACCACGCCGACATATTGCACGCGAAACGCCTCGCCCTCGCCCAACGCCGCCGCCACCTGCTCCTGCACCGCCTTGGCCCGCCGCTCGCCCGCCCGCACCGACTCCACCGCCGCCTGCAACGTGGCGTGCAACCGGGGTGCCAGTTTCCTTTGCTCCGCGCTCAAGTAACGGTTCCGCGAACTCATCGCCAGCCCGTCCTCCTCCCGCGCAATCGGTGCCTCCACCACCGTCACCGGCACAAACAAATCCCCGACCATCTTCCGCAGCACCGCCACCTGCTGCGCATCCTTTTTCCCGAAAACCGCCAGATCCGGCCGCACCACGTTGAACAGCATCAGCACCACCGTGGCCACCCCGCGAAAATGCCCGGGACGAAAATCCCCGCACAGCCCGCGGCTGCACAACTCCTCGTTCACAAAGGTGGAGAAATTCGTCGCGTAAAACTCCCCGGCATCTGGCGCAAAAACAATGTCCACCCCGCGCTGCTCGCACTTCTCCACGTCCGCCGTTTCTTCGCGGGGATATTTTTCAAAATCCTCGTTCGGCCCAAACTGGGTCGGATTCACAAAAATCGACACCACCACCACGTCCGCCTTTTCCTTCGCCACGTCCACCAGCCGCAAATGCCCCTCGTGCAAACTCCCCATCGTCGGCACAAAGCCGATCAATTTCCCCTGCGTGCGCAACTGCATCGCCAATGACTGCATTTCATGAACAGAACGGATAACTTGCATGGTTTCCCCACCATCCTCCGATGCGGGGGAAAATTAAAGTTTTTTTTGCAGATTTCCCCGCCGCCGCCGCTGGCAAATTTTACACACTCCTCGAAAATCAATTGCACTCGCGTTTCTCAAACACTTAATGACCGCTTCCCTTATGAGCAGTCTCCCCCCTCCCCGTCCCGATTCCATCCGGGCGCACATTCACGACATCAACGGGCAGCTCTTCATCATCCGCGCCTCCGCGGAAATGCTCGCCCTGTCGCCCCACTGCACCCCCGACACGCTCGCCCGCTCCGAAAAAATCCTCCTCGCCTGCGACAAAATCGCCGCACTCACCGCCCAGGTCGGCGATCGGGCCCGCCAGGAGAACCTCTGAGTCCGCCATGCCCGCCGCCGCGCCTTTCGTTTTCCGCACCCGCATCTGGTTCGACGAGCTCGACATGCTCGGTGTCCTCCACCACTCGCGCTACATCTACCACCTCGAACGCGCCCAAAAACAACTCTTCATCGAGACTATGGGCATCGACACGCTCGACCCGCTGCTCGCGCCCGACATCTACGCCATGGTGCGCGACGTGGAGATCCATTACGCCGCACCCGTCCACCACGAGTGCGAACTGCAAATTTTCCTCCGCGTCCACAAGGTCCGCGCCGCCGGTCTCACCGTTGCCTTCGCGATCCGCAGCGCCGACGGCCAAACCCTCCACTGCCACGGCTCCCGCACCGTCTGCCGCATGGACCCGCGCTCCCACCAGCCCGCCGAGTGGTCCGCCGAATTCCGCTGCCGCTACGAGGCGCTGGCCCGCGGATAATTTCCTACGCCAATTTTAAGGTTTCGCCCGCGCCATTTATCCCGATAGTCCTCCGCAAAATCGCCTCTCCCGTAATCGCTTTTCCTTTGCAATGTTCGAATCGCTGACCGACCGCATGAGCCAGGCCCTCCGCAATCTGCGCGGCGTGGGCAAACTCTCCGAAGAAAACATGGCCGACGCCCTCGCCGAGGTGCGCACCGCCCTGCTCTCTGCCGATGTCCACTTCAAGGTCGCCCGCGAATTCATCGACCGCGTCAAGGAGGCCTGCCTCGGCCAGGAGGTGCTCGCCAGCGTCAGCCCGGGCCAGATGGCCGTCAAAATCATCCACGACGAGCTGGTCAAACTCCTCGGCGACGGCACTGCGGAAATTTCCTCCAAGCGTCCGCTCAAAATCATGCTGGTCGGCCTCCACGGCTCCGGCAAAACCACTTCCGCCGCCAAACTCGCCCGCCACCTCGCCAAAAAAGCCGGCTGCGCCAAACCCGCCCTCATCGCCTGCGACATCTACCGGCCCGCCGCCATCGACCAGCTCGAAACCCTCGCCCGCGCCGAAAATTTTCTTTGCTAAGCCGACCGCAACCAGCGCGATGTTCCCCAGCTCGGCGCGGAAGGTCTCGATTTCGCCCGCAAAAACAACGCCGATGCCATTATCTTCGACACCGCCGGACGTCTGCAAATCGACGCCGACCTGATCGAGGAAATCAAAAAACTCCGCG
>CALNBE010000223.1 GCA_937874455.1 uncultured Opitutia bacterium
CAGACGAACGAAGAATTTTGCGCCCGCTGAATTGTTCCAGCGAAGCAACCCCCGCTTCAATTGTTTCATCAACAAGCAGAATTTGCGGAGGACTCGCAAACGCCCAACCGCAGAAGAACAGCCCCATGACACAAAGAGAAGTTCTCATGATTTAGCCTTTTTCACTTCCACAATCTCCCCATTCACCAGCGCGTTGATTCCATCGAAAAACACCCGATGCCCGGAGCCGTTCGCCGCGACCACTCGCCCACCTTTAAGGCCGAGGAACAACCGCCCATCTTGCGCCACAAAGACAAATTCCACTTCCCCCATAACCACAGAAGAAGCCGCCCCATCTACCGCCGCAGCCATCGCCCCGGATGTCTTTTTCTCCAAGGTTGGGCCTTGTGCGGAAAGCAGACCAACGAAGCCTTGCGCCCCAAACTTCGCCACCAGCACGATGCCCACCACCAGCGCAATGCACCCGGCAAAAAACACCCACATGGGAAGCCCCTTTGCTCGTTTCAGTTCCGGTTCGCGGTTGCCGCCTACCCCAGCCCCGGCGGTAGTGTCGTAGCACTTCCCAATTTCCTTTTCCAAATGGAATGACTCCGACTCGAAGGAAACGGAACCTTGCCGAGGGATGGAGGAAAACGCATCCCGCGAGAATTTACCCGGCAGTTTAAACCAGCCGAATTTCTGCCGATATTGGTTTCTCAAACGGTGATACGTTTGTGCCAGCAGCCGAAATTTTTTGCTCACCTGCTCCGGGTGTTGCGTGATGCAAAACACGTCATCCCCAAATTTCCGATGCTGGGAAAGGTAGTGCAGAACATGCGGAGAAATGTTCAGCAAATCCGAGGGGAAAGCCGTGTGCACCTCGTCGAGGTAATAGACCACGCCCACCGATCCGGCCAATTTGTAATTAGGATAAAGGATTTCCTTGCCGTTCTTCATCCCAGCAAAGCCCGGAGCTTCAACGTCGGTTTCCTCTGTCAAAACCAGTTCCCCACGGTAGCGGAAAAAGGAACACGTGTGCTCATCCTTCAAGGGGAAGTAATGCCCCTTTAACCACCAGTACCAGAAATCAGCGGGTTGATTCGAGTTAGCAACCAGCCAATCCACACACGCCGGATTATCCAACCGCACGTTGGAAACAATAGGCCGCGCATCCAAGATGCGGAAATGTTCCAGCATCCGACGCACCGCGAACATGGTTTTCCCGTCACCGGGCTTCCCAATGATGAACTCAATCACAGAAAGACCCCTCCCCGGCCTTGAATGCGCGGCGAATCAGCAGCAAGCCAATGAACGGAGCGAGGCAAATCAAAGCCGCCCCGGCTCCCTTTTGCGCACAGAGAACTTGCGCTTCTATGGGCAGATTTTCCACGACGATGACAGTTTGCGTTTCCATAAAATCAGATGGTTGAAGCCCCCTGACGGACGACAGAAACGCCCATCCCTGTTAACCAAATCGCCCCACGCGCAAGGGTTGCGGTGACCGCAACGGAGCCGAGAAAATCCAAGGGCAAAAACAGGTCGAAGAATGCCCAGCCAAACGCCGGAGCCCCGTCAGTTGCAAACAGCGTCCCGCTCAAGCTGGGAACAATGCCAAAACCCGCCGCAATGCCCCACGCCAGCGCACTAAACGCGAGGAAGGCCAAGGCATAAAGTCCCACCTTGATCAAAGCCGTGGCAGTGCGCGTAGAAACACCAATCCCCAGCGGCGAAAACATCAGATCATTCTGACCCTGCGCCTCCGTCTGAATCTGCAAAACCGTCTGAATCTTTTCCACAGTTCCCCACACGTAGCGCACCGCCCAAAATGTGAGGATCAGCATAACCGAACGCCGCAGCCACGAAAAGATGGAGAGCGCACCGGGAATTTCCAAAAGTGCGTTAATCGGATTCATGTCGATACTCACCCCAGCAATTGGCACCGTAAAAAGCCACGGATCACGGGGAGAATTGCCGACAGTGCCAACAGTGCTTTCCCCTGTTGCCGCCAGCTCTTTCCCGAACGTTTTGTTTCCCCAAGTGTGTTCAAAGCCCTGCGCACCTGATACCGCTGCCGCTTGTCGATTCGACAACATACCCTCCGCCTCACCTTCCCGAGAGCCGTCTTCATCGGTTAACTTGCCCAAGAGGGAATCGATCAAACCATCCCTCCAGCTCTTTTCCTCTTCGTAGCGGCCTTGCGCATCATGGTTACCCTTCGCAAGTTCACTGCGGATTGCGTCGAGTTGATCTCGGTAATCATAGCCCTCAAATTCTCCCGGATTTTCAGGATCAGGATCTTTTGGATTTTCCTCCTCCGACCCGCCCGGATCAGGATCACCACCGCCCGGATTACCCGGATCAGGATCCGGGTCAGGATCAGGATCCGGGTCAGGATCAGGATCCGGGTCAGGATCAGGGTCAGGGTCAGGGTCAGGATCAGGATCAGGATCGGGCGGAGGTTCTTCGTCAGGTATCGGCAAACGTCCCATCTGGTAAACGCTCCCCCATTCCGGCCTGTCCGAATCGTAACGAATGGCGACCACACGATAACCTCCCATCTGCCCAATGTCCGCATAAGAGAAGTCCTGACCCAAGACGCTCGACCACACTTCGCCGTCCGCTTCGTCCCACACGCACACTTTCCAATTCACTGTTCGCCCACCAGATGACCAACCGGCATTTCTAGCCCACATCTTATAACGATAAATTCCACTTTCGTTCTTATGTTGCTCAGGAAGCAATGTGAAACCCGCATCAAAATCTGGCGGTTCCGGTGCCCCCGGCGGATAAGGCACATTATCGACGACCTCAGTCGAATCTTCCTTCACTCCTGTCCCCGTCCAATTGCCTAAATCGTCCCTCCACATCTGCTGTACGATGCGCCGAAAGCGATACACGTTTTCACCCGCCACCAAGCGATGTCGCCCGTCCGCCAAAGGAGAGTTTGGCCCACCCTT
>CALNBE010000224.1 GCA_937874455.1 uncultured Opitutia bacterium
GGATTTTTCCAGCACTTCCACCTGCTGGGCGAGGCGGGTGATGCGCTCGCGGGTGTTTTGGATGGTGACGAGGGCGTCGTTGACTTCGCGGAAGGCGTTGAGGACGACGCTCTGGTAGTTGAGCAGCATTTCCTTGGTGCGCCCCTCGGCCTGTTTGACGGAGAAGTAAGTGGCGCCGCCATTGAAAATCGGGCCGAGAATGGTGCCGCCGCCCTGGCGTCCCATGCTGTGGTTTTCGAGCAGATTGCCCAAGCTGGGATTGATGAAGCCCAAGGCGCCGGTGAGGGAAACGGTGGGGAAGTAGTTGGCGACCGCGGCCCCGATCTCGGCGTTGGCGGCGCGGAGTTGTTGTTCGGCGGAGCGGATGTCGGGCCGGCGCTGGAGAATTTCCGAAGGGATCCCTGCGGGGACCTCGGCGAGGAAGGGCGAGGGTGTGGAGCGAGCGCGGAGGATGTCGCCGGGATTGCGGCCAAGCAGCACGCTGAGGGCGTTTTCCTGAATGGCGATGGCCTGTTTGAACTGGCTGATGGAGGCCTGGGCGGAAAGCATGTCGGCCTCGAACTGGAAGGTTTCGATTTCGCTGCGCGTTCCGGCGTCGAGCATTTGCTTGGCCAGCTTGTAGGCATCGACGCGGGTTTTGGCGGTGTGCTCGGTGATGGCCAGTTGGGCGTCGAGCATGCGGAGGCGGAAATAGCCGGAGGCGGTTTCGGCGACCAAGGCGAGGACGACGGCGTTTTTGTTTTCCTCGACGGAAAGGTATTGGGCCTCGGCGGATTCGCTCAGGCGGCGGATGCGGCCCCAGAGGTCGATTTCCCAGTTGACGGATCCGGCGAGGGAATAGCGGTCATAGCGCGGAGTGCCGGGATTGGCGGCGGTGTGGGAGCGGGAGCGCTGGTAGCCTCCGGAGTAGTCGATGCTTGGGAGGAAGGCGGAGTCGGTCACCCCGATGGCGGCGCGCGCCTGGTCGAGTCGGGCCAAGGCCATTTGCAGATCCTTGTTTTCCTCCAAGGCGACCCGGATCAGGTTTTGCAAATCCCCGTCGTGGAAGATTTCCCACCACGGCTGGTTGGCGATGCTGGCGGCGTTGTCGGGGGCCGCGGTGCGCCAGGCTTCGGGCGACTGAATTTCGGGTGCTGCGTAATCGGGACCGACCATGCAACCGCTAAAAAGAAGCGGAAGTAGCGCAAGCAGAGAAAGTTGCCGTTTGCTCATGAGTGACATAAAGAATTTTTTGAAGAAAAAGTGACAAGCTCCCGGTGCCGCCGTTTCGCATTAAACCGGGAAAGTAGGACGGAAGAAAAAGAAGAAAGCGGCGGAACGCAACCCTGTTCAAACAAACGTTCGTCTTTATTCGTAGGGGAGGAAATTGGCGGGGGGAAAAGTGGGCGGACGACGGATTTTCCATCGCGGGAAGCGAAGGAAAAGCTCATGAAAGGCAGGCATGACGGGAATTTTGGGCAAACCGCTGAGTTGGGGCACGCGTCTGTGGGGACGGGTGCCGCAGGAGTTGCGCCGGGTGGTGGTGCTGGTGTTGCTGGGCAGCGTGACGGGGCTGGTGGCGGTGCTGTTTCATTATTGCGTGGAAGGCATTTCGCGGCGGACTTTCGAGCATTTGGCCGGGCAGGGGACGGGTTTTTTTTTGGCGGGCTCGCTGGCAAGCATCACTGGTGGAGTGTTGCTGGTGACGGCGATTATCCGCCTGTTTGATCCGAGTTGTGAAGGTGGCGGGGTGATGCCGGTGAAGCTGGCTTTTTGGAAAAAGGCCGGGGTGATGCGGTTGCGGACTGCGGTGGTGAAATTTGTCGGTTCGACACTGACACTGGGCAGTGGCGTGAGCATGGGGCCGGAAGGGCCGG
>CALNBE010000225.1 GCA_937874455.1 uncultured Opitutia bacterium
GTGGTTTCGCCGATTACATGGACGCGGCGCAACTGGCGCTCCGGCAAGCCTGCCTGGGTCAAGGCCCGTTGAATCACCCGCCGGGTGCCCGACCCGGCTTCGCGGCGGATAAACGGAATTTCCGTCAAATCCGCCACCGATTTGATTCCGGCGATTTGCTCCAGCAAGGCACGATTGGGACACCGGGGCGCGTAAACCGGCACAATTTCGTCCGGCATGAAACCCTCCAGATGCACCGCCTGAGCCCGTTCGACGCCCTCGACGAGCCCGAGGACAATTTCTCCCGTGCGCACCCAATCCAGCACCTCCGCGGTATTGCCCACCTGCAACGCGATGCCCGCGGGCTGGTAAACCTGCTGAAAGCGCGCCAAAATCGGCGGCAGCACATGGGCGGCGATCGTGGTGCTGGCCGCCAAAGTCACTTTTTCCCGAAAAACAGTCCGGGTGCCCACGGACCGCGAGGCCTCCTCAAGCAGCGCCTGCATTTTTCGCGCGTAGGCCAGCAAAGTCTGTCCTGCGGGCGTCAGCCGCATTCCCCGGACCGAGCGGACAAACAGCGCCGCGCCCAGCGAAGTTTCCAGCCGTCGGATCCGGGTGGTGACGGCCGGCTGGGAACGGCCCAGTTGTTGCGCGGCCGCCAGCACACCTCCGGTCTCAGCGACGGCCAGAAAGGTGGCCAGCAGTTGCGGCTCCAGCGCGGATGGGGAAAGACTCATCGGATATTCATTTTATTGATAACAGATTTAATAAATCAATTAGCTTTTTGAATGTCAGCGTGGTAAAATTTTCCCATGCCAAACCCGTCAACAACGCCACCCGTCACCACGGGCGCGTCAACGGAAACAGAAGAAACGCCGGCGCTCGCCGAATGGAAAAATGCCCGGCATCATCCCGCTGGCTGGCTGTTGTTGGCAGGTGCGCTGGGCTGTCTGCTGCTGCCAGGAATTGGCGGCGGAGCGGCCCTGGCACTGGGTGCGGGCGCGATGCTGCTGGCGGGGGAAAATCCCCTGCCGTGTTTTTCCCGCCGCGCGGCGCACGGGTTGCTACAGGCGGCTGTGGTCGCGCTCGGGGCCGGGATGAACCTCCGGATCGCCTGGCGGCTGGGCCTCGACGGAGTCGGCTACACCGCCATTGGCATCGGCGCGGCCTTTGTGCTTGGACACTGGTTGCGGCGCTGGCTGGGCTTGGACAGGGAAACCGCCCTGCTGATTTCCTCCGGCACGGCGATTTGCGGTGGCAGCGCCATCGCGGCGGTCAGCGCCATCACGCGTCCGGCGCACCGGGCCACCGCCAGCGCCCTGGCCGTAGTGTTTTTCTTCAACGCCCTCGCCCTGTATCTTTTTCCCTTGGTCGGACACGCGCTCGGCCTGACTCAGCGCCAGTTCGGACTTTGGGCCGCGCTGGCGATCCACGACACCAGCTCGGTGATCGGCGCCGGGGCGGCGTTTGGCACCGAGGCGTTGCTGCTGGCAACGACGGTGAAACTGACGCGGGCACTGTGGATCATTCCCTTGGGCATCGGCCTCCAGTGGCAAAGGAAAAGCGCGGACCTCGGCGCGGAGGAAAAAGCACCGGTGAAGCAGCGGCGTTTCGCCTTCCGGTTCCCCTTCCCCGCTTTTCTGCTGGGTTTTCTCGCCACGGCCACGCTCTTCACCGTATTTCCCGCATTGGAACCCGTGCGTCCACTGGCGCAAGCCGGAGCGCAGCGGCTGCTGACGTTGGCGCTGTTTTTCATCGGCACCGGACTAACCTGGCGGGCGGTGAAGGAAGCCGGAGGAAAAGCGCTAGCTTACGGCGCGTTACTGTGGGCGCTGATTTCGCTCGGCACCCTGGGCGCGTTGCAACTCGGCTGGATCGGCTGAGGGGAAACGCTGCGGCGCGGAGGAAATTTTTCCGCGCGGTGGCGTGTTTCTGGCTTTGCCAGCGGCAGCGCGGACGCGCACCTTGGGGCGCATGTTGTTTCGGGAAATCATGGTGGCGGCGCTGGGATTAAGTCTGGCGGTTTTGTCCGGCTGCAAAAAAGCGGGAAGTCCGGTGGTCCGCGCGACAGCGGAGCAAATTCTCCTCGTCAACAACAACGCCGAACCGGTCTCGCTCGATCCGCAACTGGTCGCGGGAACCAGTGGTGATTTGCGCGTGGTCTCGGCGCTGTTCGAGGGGCTGCTGGTCAACGACCCGCAAACCCTGGAGCCGAGTCCGGGCGTGGCGACTCGCTGGGAAATTTCCTCCGACGGCTTGGTTTACACCTTTCACCTGCGCCCCGAAGCCCGTTGGTCCGACGGCGCGCCGCTGACCGTGGAGGATTTTCTTTTCTCCTTTCGCCGGGCCCTGACCCCGCAACTGGCCGCGCCGAACGCCGCGTTTTTCTTTGCGGTAAAAAATGCCCGGGCGTTTTACGCGGGGGAAATCGCCGACTTCGCCGCAGTCGGTTTTGCCGCGCCGGACGCCCACACGCTGCAAATCACCCTGGAGCACCCCTGCCCTTATTTCCCCGCCCTGCTCTGTCACCCGGTTTGGTCGCCAGTGCCGGAGCACGCCATTCGCGCCGCGGGGGAAATTGCCGTGCCGAACACTCCTTGGACCCGCCCCGGCCGTCTCGTGGGCAACGGCGCGTTTCAATTGAAAACCTGGAAAATCGCTGACCGCATCGAGGTCGAACGCAACCCGCACTACTGGAACGCCGCCGCGGTCCGGCTCAACGGCATCCGTTTCTTTGCCATCGGTGATTTGCTCGCGGAGGAAAGGGCTTTTCGCGGCGGACTGCTGCACCTCACCAGCACCGTGCCGCCGATGAAGGTGCGTACGCTGCGGGAGGAAAAATCGCCGTTTCTCCGCCTTGATCCGTTTTTTTCCACCACCTTTGTGCGCGTCAACACCCTGAAAAAACCGCTCGACGATGCCCGCGTGCGCCGCGCCCTGGCACTGGCGGTGCAACGCGAAGAGATCGCCGACTACGTGATGCGGGCCGGAGAAAAACCGGCGCTTTCCCTGACGCCTCCCGGCGCGGCGAGTTACATTTGCGCATCGCCGCTGCGGGAAAATGTCGCCGAGGCGCAACGCTTGCTGGCCGAGGCGGGCTATCCCGAAGGAAAAAATTTTCCTCCGCTCGAATACCTCTACAACCAGCACGAAACCAGCCAGCTCATCGCCCAGGCTTTGCAGGAAATGTGGCAGAAGAAACTGGGCGTCACCGTCGAACTGCGCAGCCAGGAGTGGAAGGTTTACAAGCACGCGCTCGCCACCGGCGATTACCAACTGGCCCGCTCGGCCTGGAGCGGCGATTACTTCGACCCCGGCAGTTTTCTCGAACTCTTTTCCTCCGCCTCGGAGCAAAATCAAACCGGCTGGAGCGACCCCGGCTACGACGCCGC
>CALNBE010000226.1 GCA_937874455.1 uncultured Opitutia bacterium
GCGGTTAGGCGGCGTTTGCCAAAAGGAGATCGGGCCGTGGTCAGTGATTTTCCTCGTAGAGGCGGCGGACGGAATCGCGGTTTAGCACGATAAAGGTGAAAACGCCGAGAACGGTGCCGAGCGGAAAGAACAGGCATTGTAGTGTGGCGACGACAAAGCTGAAGGTGCGCCTTTTCCTTTGCGCCAAGCTGCGTCCGGAAAGGAAAGTGCAGAAAACCAATGCCCAAATGGAGAGCACAAGTAGGGGTTCAACGACGACAAAAAATACTTCATAATGTTTGAGGGTGATACGTTGAATTGCTCTGGCTCCAGAGCCTTCAGCTTGGGCATGAAAAAATGCCCATTGCGATATGAATGATGGGAAAGCATGCTAGTTCAGGAGATGAGCTTTTTGCTTGGGTTTCGTCCTGCGCACTTTGAAAAATTACACAGATAACACAGGGGTTGCAGGTTCTCAATAGAGTCGTCCCCTCCCTTTGCCAGAGGGGTAATGTGATCCTTGGTCCAAACGTATTTATATCTTCGATCCGGTCGCGGAGGAATTTCGCTCCATTTTCTTTGGCAGGAGGGACACCGCTCATACTGGCAAAGTTTGTTTCGCCATTCTGCAGCAGTATGTCTACCACCGTTGGTGCGTTTGCGCGAGTTGTAGATAGTCGCTCTGTTGCGACGGCATTGAAGACAGTAACGATGTTTTGTTCCTCGAGTGACTGATGTCCAATAACCAAACTCCGTGCTTCCGCATTTTTGGCAGGGAGTTTCTCTATTGGATGGGTCTGGTGATGCCATTGCGGTTTCTGCTCTCAAAGGAAACGCCCGGTGGGGGTGTTGGCGTTTTTTTGGAGGTCGGTGGGGGTGCCGGAGAAAATGAGTTGGCCGCCGGATTCGCCGCCGCCGGGGCCGAGTTCGAGGAGCCAGTCCGCGTGGCGGATGATGTCGCGGTGGTGTTCGATGACGATGAGGGTGTTGCCCGCGTCGCGGAGGCGGAAGAGGAGGTCAAGTAGGCGCTGGATGTCGTCCCAGTGCAGGCCGGTGGTGGGCTCGTCGAGGATGTAGAGCGTTTCGCCCTGCTGACGGCGGGAGAGTTCGAGGGAAAGTTTGAGCCGCTGGGCTTCGCCGCCGGAGAGGGTGTTGGCGGGCTGGCCGAGTTGCAGGTAGCCGAGTCCGACGGTTTCGAGCGTTTCCAGTTTTGCCTTGAGCTTCGGGTGGTGGCGGAAGAATTCCAGTGCCTCGGAGACGGTGAGCGCGAGCACCTCGGCGATGTTCAGTCCCTTGTGGCGGATTTCTAAAGTTTCGCGGTTGTAGCGCGCGCCGTGGCAACTCGGGCAGGTGATGAAAGTTTCGCCGAGGAATTGCATGTCGAGCGCGATGCGTCCGTCGCCCAGACAGCGTTCGCAGCGACCGCCGCGCACGTTGAAGCTGAAGCGCGCCGGACCGTAACCGCGCACTTTGGCGAGCGGGGCGAGGGCGTAAAGTTTGCGCAGCTCATCGAAAATTCCGGTGAAGGTTGCGGGATTGGAGCGGGCGCTGCGGCCCACCGGATCCTGATCGACGCGGACGAAACTGGTGAATTGCTCCAGCCCGCGGATGCCCGCGTTTTTCCCCGGAATAATTTTGGCCCCGTTGATTTTGCGGGCGGCGGTGTTGGCGAGGATGTCGTTGACCAGGGTACTTTTGCCCGAGCCGGAAACGCCGCAGACCACGGTGAGCAGGCCGAGGGGAAAACGGGCTTCGACATCGCGCAGATTGTTTTCCGCCGCGCCGGTGACGGTGAGCCAGCGTCCGTCGGGCGTAAGTGTGCGGGTGTTTTTTTCGATCGAAGCGCGTCCGGAAAGATAGGCGCCGGTGCGGGAGGCGGAGGAAATTTCGCTTTCCTGTGGCGAGCCTTGGAAGCCCAGCTCGCCGCCCTGGCGCCC
>CALNBE010000227.1 GCA_937874455.1 uncultured Opitutia bacterium
GATCGCTGACATTCGGCAACTCAACGATAACGGGTGCCCCGTGCTCTATGCGGAAAGATTCTCCCCAAAAAGCTTTTCGCTGATCGAAAAAGAGGGAATGAGTGCATTTGACTTTCGCGGTAACTCCCTCTTTCAGATTCCTCCGGGCATTTTCATCCGCGATTTTCGATCAGCCCGCAGCTCTGGCAAGAGGACTCAGCGGGTAAATCCCTTCCGAGGACGTATTTCTTTGGTTTCCCGTGCGCTTTTGCAGAAGCAAAGATGGAATTCCGCTTCGGGTGTTTTGGGGGCGATCACCAGCCAAGGGTTCCAGTTTTCCGCTTCCCTCGTGTCTCGTTCTCTACAGGTGCTGTCTGAGGAACAAATCATCGGGGTTTCGGGTCGCGAGATTTTCGTGGTGGATCCCGGTAAGCTCTTGGACGGATTGGCTGCGGCTTGGCCAACTGCCAAGGCAACTCGAGACAGTCAACAAAGGAGACTCTTTTTAAATCGGCCGGTCATTGAGGGAGAACCGACAAAAGGTCCGTTCGATTTTCTTTTGGCCGAAAAGCTGAGAAATGCTGGCGTGCGGTTCTCGTTGGTTGGGGCTCTGTCTTCTTCCAGAATTCTTCAGCAGGGCCCAGAATCGTATTTTGTCGATAGTCTGGATTTGGCGAAAAAAACTCTCCAGCCATTGGGATATTCCCCTGCTCCGCAAAGTTTCGCAGACTTGGTGCTGATCGAATATCCTTCGGATGAAGTTTTTTTCGACGTCTCTCAGCCTGGCCAATTTGAAGTGGCGTCTGATGTCCAATCCTACATCGAATTGCGCAACGGCGATGCTCGGCAGCAAGAAGCGGCGCAGGAAGTTCGGAAAATCATTTTGGGGAGGTTTCGATAATGGACTTTCAACTCGAAGAGCTGCGGACTATTTGGCCACAACTTGACGCAGCTGCCAACAGGAGGCTGGCTATTGCGGGCGGCTTCGGTCTTTGGCTCCAACAAAGCTATTTGGTGGCGGAGTGCAAAAAGCCAACCGGCCCGCAAATATTGGTTCCGTTCGCAGAATGGAGTAATTCAAGGGAAATCAGGACAACAAATGATTTGGATCTGCTTCTCGACTTGGAGATTATTGCGGACGCCGCAACGCAACAAGCACTGACCAGGATTCTCATTCGCGAGGGGTATCGGCATTTGACCGATTCTGACCGACGCTGGAAATTCTCAAAGGACGTAGGCGATAGAATCTTCAAGGTGGAATTCCTTTCAGAAGTTCCGGACGACAATGATTCACGGAGATTTCGCGCGGATGAAAGACGCGTCAGAAATCGATGTTCCGTCGAAGATGGCCTGCACGGGAGAGCGACCCCGGAATCACTGCTTTGGCACAGACACCCGTTCGAGTTTATTTGGAATGGGTTGACCGTGAGAACTCCCAATGCGCTATCTTGGGCAAACATGAAGATTTTTGCCACCAGGGATTCTTTGGAAAAAATGCAGACGGATGCAGACAACACAGATCGTTTCCGCAGTTTGGCGATCAAGCACGGGAGGGATTGCTATCGCATCATCGCCATGCTTGATCGAGAAAGGTTTCTCCATGCCTCTCGTCTCGCCTTGGAAATGCCAGAGTTGAGAGTTGAGGCAAAGCAACTCTTTGCAGAGGTATTCCTCAAGCCTGGGATTATCCAGTTGGCCTGTAAGGAAGATTGGAATCCTTCGATCATGGACATTTTGGAGGACACCTTGGCTAAACTCTTGAAGACCGCCTAACCCGCACAAAGCGCACACCAACACCGAAAACCATCGTCGAGGGCTGGTATCAGAAAACACCTGATTCTGAAACTTGCATTGAGCCTATGACCCTCCCAGCACCATCGCCTCAATCCATAGGAGTACAACCCGCTGAGCAGATTGCGGAACCACTCCTTGGCTTAGCCTCCTCCTCCCGCAAAATTTAACCTAGCCCGCCTTTCCGCCGCGCAGGGCAAACAGGCTCGCC
>CALNBE010000228.1 GCA_937874455.1 uncultured Opitutia bacterium
AGTAGTCGCGCTGGGCTTGGAGCAGGTTGGCGGGAAGGCGGTCGGCGCGGTAGCCGTCGTAATAGGCGAGGGCGGAGGAAAAAGTCGGCGTGCTGATGCCGTTTTCGACCGCCAGGGCGACCACCTTGCGCCAGTTGGCTTGGGCCTGCTGGATGGTTTTGTTGAAGTAGGGGTCGAGGAGCAAATTGGCCAGTTTGGGATTCTTGGCGTAGGCTTCGGTGATTTTTTGCAGGAAAGCGGCGCGAATGATGCAGCCGCCGCGCCAGATCTGGGCGATTTTGCCGAAGTTGAGTTTCCAGCCGTATTCCTTTTGCGCCTCGCGCATCAATTGAAAGCCCTGGGCGTAGGAGCAAATTTTCGAGCAGTAGAGCGCGTCGCGGATGGCGTCCACGAGGGCTTTTTTGCTGCCGGAGTATTTTTTGGCCTTGGGCCCCTTGAGGATTTTGGAGGCGGCGACGCGTTCCTCCTTCACCGCGGAGAGACAGCGGGCGAAGACGGATTCGGCGATGGTCGGCGCGGGCACGCCCATGTCGAGCGCGTTGACGGAGGTCCATTTGCCGGTGCCCTTTTGCCCGGCGGTGTCGAGCACGATGTCCACGAAAGGTTTCTTGGTGATCGGGTCTTTTTGCTGAAGGATGTCGGCGGTGATTTCGACGAGGAAACTGTCGAGTTCGCCCAGATTCCACTCGGCGAAAATTTTGCCCATCTCGGCCGGCTTGAGCCCGAGCACGCCCTTGAGCAGCGCGTAGGCTTCGCAGATCATTTGCATGTCGCCGTATTCGATGCCGTTGTGGACCATTTTCACGTAGTGGCCCGCGCCATTTTCGCCGATGTAGGTGGCGCAGGGCACGCCACCCTTGACTGGTTTGCCCGGCGCGGCGCCGAGGAGCGGTTTGCCGGTTTGCTTGTCCACCTTGGCGGAGACGGCGTTCCAGATTTTTTCCAATTCCTTGTAGGCCGCCTTGTCGCCGCCCGGCATGAGGGCGGGGCCGAAGCGCGCACCCTCCTCGCCGCCGGAAACGCCGGAGCCGATGAAGCGGAGGCCCTGGGCCTTGAGGTCGCGCTCGCGGCGGATGGTGTCGGTCCAGAGCGCGTTGCCGCCGTCGATGATGATGTCGTTTTTGTCGAGCAGGGGAATCAGCCCGTTGATCACCGCGTCAGTGGCCTTGCCGGCCTGGACGAGGATGATGATTTTGCGGGGCCGTTTGAGGGACTGGACGAAGTCCTTGAGTTCGGCGAAACCGAAGAGCCCGCCCGGCGTGTCGGGGTGTTTGGCGACGAATTCATCGGTTTTCGCGGTGGTGCGGTTGTACACCGAGATGGCGAAGCCGTGGTCGGCGATGTTAAGAGCCAGATTCTGGCCCATGACGGCGAGTCCAATGAGACCGATGTCGGAAGGCATGAGTGATGTGATGAGTTAAAGTTCGAGGAGGTAGTGGGTTTTGCGGGCAAAGGCAATTGAGAGGAATTTTTTTTGAAATCTCAAAGATGAAATGCCGCCGGGGCGGTTGTTGGAATGTTAAACCACGCCGCGCCCCCGCGACGGCGCGGAGGAAATCAGCCAGGTCCATCGGGATGTTCGAAAGGGGCGGGGCGCGACTCGTGCGCTGTCCTTCCCCGTGTGCGCCGCAGGGTCTTGAGACGTGGTTAACCCTGTTTGTTCACCATCTTGAGCTATGAACCTGAACGAGATTCCGCTGTTCGCGATGCTCAAGGGGCGCTTCAGCCACTTGAACGCGCGCGAGCGCCTGATCTCGCAGAACGTCGCCAACTCCGACACGCCGGGCTACACGCCGA
>CALNBE010000229.1 GCA_937874455.1 uncultured Opitutia bacterium
ATGAGGAGCCAGGCACCGCGTTGGACGCTGGAGTGGTCGAGTCCGGCCATTTCGTAAAATTCCACTTGAGAGTGGCCGAGGTTGCGGAGGCTGGTGGCAAACAGCTGGTTTTCCTCGACCCGGTTGCGGTATTCGATTTTGCGGTCGCCGAGGATGAGGCAGATGGGCGGGAGGTCTTTGGCGGCGTGGTAGAGCGGGGCGTATTCGTCCACAATCAGGCGCAGTTCCGGGCCGGTGTCGCCCCGCATTTTTTTCACAAGGAAATGGGTGCTGACTTGGCCGCTGACCGAGATGATTCCCGCCAGTTGCCGGGGAGAAACGCCGTGGGGTTGCAGCCAGCGCGCGTCCATGCCGACCATCGTTGCCAAGTAGCCGCCTGCGGAGTGCCCGGCGATGAAGACCTTGTTGGGGTCGCCACCGTGTTCGGCGATATTTTTCAGCACCCAAGCGGTGGCGGCGGCGGCGTCTTGGAGGATTTCGTCGGGGGTGGCGTGGGGAGAAAGGCGGTAGCCCACGCTGACGAGGGCGATTTCCTGGTTGCGCAAATCAGGAAATTCGCGGTGCCCGGAGGAAAGTCCGCCGCCATGAAACCAGATCACGGTGGCGAAGCCGGGCCGGTTTTCGGGGAGATAAAGATCGAGCTGGCATTGGTGCCGCTGGTAGTCGTCGGAGGCGGCAAGGTAGGCGATGTTTTTGGTGGTGGTGTAGGTGGCCTTGGGCGTGTCCGCGAAGGAAATTTGGCAGAGGAAAAGCAGACTCAGCAAGATGAGCAGGCTACCGCACCGCCGGACGGGGGGCAGGTTTTGGCAAAGGAAAATGAGGCTGGGGCGGTTGCGGGACATGATGGCGGCGGAGTTGAAGGGAAGGGTGCAAAGCGAATGCTTTTCCGGCGGGGCAAAGGAATTTGCTTGGGTAATAAGACCGCTAGCCGTGGGGAGAAGTTCCCGCGGCAGGCCAGGCGGAAGGGCAAAAATGACCGGCGCGGGCGGAGGTAAGTGTGTTTTTAGCGGTGTATGAAAATGTTGCACAAGTGAAGGAAACCCTGTTGGGTGCCCCGGTTTGGAACCACCTGCTCACCCCTGCTTTTCTATGAAGATTCATCACGGACTTTTTCTTTTTGGTGTCTGCGCCTTGTTGGCGGTGCAAATCGGTTGCAAGCCGGAGGAAAAACCCGCCCCGGCGGCCCAGCCGCCCGTGGTGCAGGTGGTGACGGCGGCGGAGGGGAATCTGCCCGTCGTGCGCGAGTGGGTGGGCATTCTGGACGGCAGCGCCAACGCCTCGGTGCAGGCCCAGGTGGCGGGCTATCTCGCCTCGCAAAATTACGAGGACGGAAAATTTGTGAAACAGGGGGACTTGCTCTTCACGCTGGATGACCGGACCTTCAAGGCCGTCCGCGACCAGTCCAAGGCGGCGCTGGCGCAGGCGCAGGCGCAGTTGCGCAAGACGGAGCAGGACGTGGCCCGTTACCGCCCGTTGGCGGAAACCGACGCGATCAGCCAGCAGGAGCTGGACGACGCGGTGCAGGCGAACGCGGCGGCCAAGGCGGCGGTGGACGCGGCGCAGGCCAATCTGGCGCAGGCGGAAATTAATCTCGGCTACACGAAAATCACCGCGCCGATCTCCGGCGTGGCGGGCATTTCCTCGGTCAATGTCGGCGAGCTGGTCACGGCCTCAAAAGGCGACCTGGCGGTCATCTCGACCATTGATCCGATCAAGTTGAACTTTTCGGTGAGCGAGCAGGAATACCTGCAATTCAGCGAGGTGGCGATGAAATCGACGGATCGCGCGCGCGCCTTGCGGCAGCGCAGCCACAAGGTGGACATCGTGCTGGCCAACGGCGCGGTGTATTCGACCGAAGGGGAAATTGTCGCGGTGGGTCGCGAGGTGAATGCCCGCACCGGAACGATTGACGTGCGGTTTCTGTTCAAAAATCCCGATTCTGTTTTCCGCCCCGGCCAGTACGCCAAGGTGCAGGTGGCGGTGGGGCATTCCTCCGGGGTGCTGGTGCCGCAACGCGCGATCATCGAAATGCAGGGTCGGCGGCTGATCGCCAAGGTGGACGCAGAAAACAAGGTGAGCGTGGTGCCGGTGGCGGTGGGCGAGCGCTTCGGCGACCAGTGGGTGGTGCAGTCCGGCGTGCAGGCCGGGGAAAAAATCATTGTGGAGGGCGCGATGAAAATCAAACCCGGCGCGGTGGTGCGTCCCGAGCCTTTTGTGAAAGGAAACCCGGCGGCGGCGAAAGCGGACGGCGGGGCAAAGGAATCGGCTCCGGCGAAGGAAAAACCGGCAGCCGCGCAGTAAAAATTTCCCCCGCGCCCAACCCAACCTGATTTCCCATGGCCAAATTTTTCATCAACCGCCCCATCGTGGCGATGGTCATTTCCATCCTGATGGTGATCATCGGGATTGTCTGCCTGCTCGGACTGCCGATCGCGCAGTATCCCGACATCGTGCCACCGGAAATTCAGGTGAAGGCGATGTATCCCGGTGCCGACGCGCTGACGGTGGAAAACTCGGTGGCAACGCCCATCGAGCAGCAGATGGCCGGCGTGGACAACATGAACTACATGTATTCCGTCAACGCCAACAACGGGACGATGACGCTGACGGTGAACTTCGATCTGGCGACGGATGTGAACACCGACCAGATCCTCACCCAGATGCGCCAGAGTCAGGCCGCCTCGCAGCTTCCGCAGAGTGTGACCGCGCAGGGCGTGACGGTGCAGAAGTCGCTTTCCTCCCCGCTGCTGCTTTTCGCGATTTATTCGCCGAACGGCACCTACGACAACATTTTCCTCGCGAACTACGCGAACATCAACCTCAACGACCAGTTCACCCGCGTGCCCGGCGTGGCCAGCATCTCCGTTTTTGGCGCGGGGCAATACGCGATGCGCCTGTGGGTGCGTCCGGACCGGCTGGCGAAACTCGGCATCACCATCCCGGAAATCATCGGGGCGATTCAGGCGCAAAACACGGTGAATCCCTCCGGCACCATCGGCGGCGAGCCCGCGCCGACGGGGCAGGAGTTTACCTACGCCGTGCGGGCGCAGGGCCGGTTGAGCAGCGAGGAGGAATTTGGCAACATCGTGCTGCGGGCGGACTCGGAAAACGGCGTGGTGCGTGTCAAGGACGTTGGCCGGATTGAGCTGGGCGCGCAGACCTACAATTTGGAAGGCCGTTTCAACGGCAAACCCGCGGCGCTGCTGGCGCTCTACCAGTTGCCCGGCTCGAACGCGCTGGCGGCGGCGCAGGGCGCAAAGGCACTGATGGCCGAGCTGAGCGAGTCTTTCCCCGAGGATTTGGTCTATGAAGTGGCACTCGACACCACCCTGCCGGTGACGGAGGGGATCAAGGAAATCCAGCACACCCTGGTCGAGGCGATCATCCTGGTGCTGCTGGTGGTGTTTCTCTTTTTGCAGGGCTGGCGCGCCACGCTGATTCCCTTGCTCGCGGTGCCGGTGTCGCTGGTTGCCACCTTTGCGCTGTTCCCGGTGCTCGGTTTTTCGATCAACACCATTTCCCTCTTCGGCCTGGTGCTGGCCATCGGGCTGGTGGTGGACGACGCCATCGTGGTGGTGGAGGCAGTGGAGCAGCACATTGAAAAAGGGCTTTCGCCGAAGGCGGCGGCGTTGCAGGCGATGAAAGAGGTGTCGGGCCCGGTGATGGCGATTGCGATCATCCTGGCGGCGGTGTTTGTGCCGACGGCCTTCATCCCCGGCATCACCGGACGGCTCTACCAGCAGTTCGCGCTGACCATCGCGATCTCGGTGGTGATCTCGGCCTTCAATGCGCTGACACTTTCCCCCGCGCTCTCGGCGCTGCTGCTGCGGCCCAAAAAGGAGTCGCGCGGCCCGCTGGCACTTTTCTTTGGCTGGTTCAACAAGGTCTTCAACAAGGCGACCAACGGCTACGTCGGCGTCTGCCATTTCCTGATCCGGAAAAGTTTTGTCGCGGTGCTGCTGCTGGTGGGAGCGGGCGTGCTGGCCGCCTTCATGGGGAAGAAGCTGCCCTCGGGCTTTTTGCCGGAGGAAGACCAGGGATATTTGTTTGCGATGGTGCAACTGCCCAATGCCGCGTCGCTGCAGCGCACCTCGGCGGTGACAAAGGAAATCGAGGCGCGGCTGGCCGAAGTGCCGGGCATCCAGAGCTGCGCCACCGTGGTGGGCATCAACATGCTTTCCTCGGTGCAGAACACCTATAGCGGCTTTTTCTTCATCACCTTGAAAAAGTGGGACGAGCGCACCGCCCCGGAGGAAAAATACCACGCGATCATGGCGAACGTGCAGCGACAGCTCTCGCAGAGTCCCGAGGCGCTGGCCTTCGTCTTTTCCCCGCCCGCCATTCCCGGCGTCGGCACCGCGGGCGGCATCACCTTCCTGCTGCAGGACAAGGGCGGCAACGACATGAATTTCCTTTCGGAGAACACCCAGAAATTCCTCGCCGCCGCCCGGCAGCGTCCGGAAATCGCCAGCGCCACTACCACGCTGCTGGCCAGCGTGCCGCAGGTGGAGGTGGACGTGGACCGCGACAAGGTGCTGCTTCAGGGCGTGCAGTTGCAGGATGTTTACCAGACGCTCCAGTGCTTCATGGGCGGCGCGTTTGTGAACTATTTCAACCTCTTTGGCCGCCAGTGGCAGGTGTATGTGCAGGCCGAGGGCGAGTTCCGCACCGACGCGCACCAGCTCGGACAGTTTTACGTGCGGAACAAAACCAACGAAATGGTCCCGCTGGCCGCGCTCACCAATGTGCGCGACACCCAGGGGCCGGAGTTTACCATGCGCCACAACCTCCGCCGCAGCGCGCAGCTCAACGTCAACGCCGCCGAGGGCTACAGCTCTGCGCAGGCGATGGCGGCGCTGGAGGAAGTGTGCGCAAAGGAAATGCCTTCGGACATCGGCTATGCCTACATGGGCATGAGCTTTCAGGAAAAGCAGGCCGCGGAGGGAATTTCGCCGATGTATATCTTCGGCCTCTCGCTGCTCTGCGTTTTTCTGATTCTCGCCGCGCTCTACGAAAGCTGGTCGATGCCCTTCTCGGTGCTGGTGACGGTGCCGATTGCGGTGATGGGTGCCTTCCTGGCACTGGCGGTCGGGCGGATGGAAAACAATATCTACGCGCAGATCGGGCTGGTGATGTTGATCGGCCTCGCGGCGAAAAACGCGATCCTGATCGTGGAGTTTGCCAAAATGTCCTACGACAACGGCGCGGAGCTGCTGGACGCGGCGCTGGAGGGCGCGCGGTTGCGCCTGAGACCGATTTTGATGACCAGCCTGGCCTTCATCCTCGGCTGCATGCCGCTGGCCACCGCGTCGGGAGCGGGTGCGCTGTCGCGGCAGGTGATGGGCTTTGCGGTGATCGGCGGAATGCTGATGGCATCGTTCTTCGCCATCTTTCTCATCCCCGCCTCCTACTACATTGTGGCAAAACTGGCGCGGGTGAAACGGATGCCCCACGAAGGAAAATCCGCCCCTGCGAACGAACTGCCGACGGCTTAACACGAAAAGGACACGATCATGATGAAAAAATTTCCTTTGGTGCGCGCGGCCTGTCTCGGCGGTTTGGTGTGGGTGTTGCCGGGCTGTACGGTTGGCCCAGATTACGAGGCACCCCCGGTGGATCTGCCGGAGAATTTTCGCGGCGCGCCGATGGTGACGGAAGCAGAGTCCGCCTCGCTGGCCGACCTCGGCTGGTGGGAGATTTATCAGGACGCCACCCTGCAGGCGCTGATCCGCGAGGCGCTGGAGCGCAACCGCGATCTGCGGCAGGCGGCGGCGCGGGTCGAACAGGCCCGGCAGGCGGCGGCGCAGGCGCGTTCGGGTTATTTCCCCTCGGCCTCGGCGGGCGGCGGCGTGAGTCGCGGACGCAACCAAGCGGGCGGCGATCCCAGCTACACCGGCGGAAGAAATTCGGACGACGGCAGTCTGCTGCTGAGCGCGGTGTGGGAAATCGACGTGTGGGGCCGCATCCGGCGGTTGAACGAGGCGGCGCGGGCGCGTTATCTCGCCAGCGAGGAGGGCCGGAGCGGCGTGGTGCTGTCGCTGGTCGCCGGGGTGGCGCAGACTTATTTCGAATTGCTGGAGTTGGATCTGGAGCTGGAAATCGCGCGGCGCACCACGGATTCCTTTCAAGAAAGCGCGGATCTGTTCGGCCGGCGGCGGGAGGGCGGGGTGGCGTCGCGGCTGGAAACGGCGCGGGCTTCGGCGGCGCGTTCCCAGGCGGCGGCGAGCATTCCCAGTGTGGAGCGGGCGATTGCCCAGAAGGAAAATCAGCTAAGCATTTTGCTGGGCCGGGCACCGGGAAAAATCGAGCGCAGCGCGCCGTTCTCGGAGAAAATGGTGCCGCCGAAAATTCCTGTCGGCCTGCCCGCGCAATTGCTGGCGCGCCGGCCGGACTTGCGGGCCAGCGAGCAAAATCTCCGCGCGGCGAACGCGGAGATCGGCGTGGCCATCGCGGAGTATTTTCCCAAGATTGGCCTCTCGGCGTTCTTTGGACGGGTGAGCCCGGAGCTGTCGGCATTTTCCCATGGCACCGGCAACGCTTGGTCGGTGGCGGGATCGGCGACGATGCCAGTGTTTGAGGCCGGCAGAATTACCGCCCAGGTGCGGGCCGCCCGCGCGGCTTGGGACGAGGCGGTGTCGGCGCACGACGGCTCGGTGTTGTCGGCGCTGCGCGAAGTGTCCGACGCCCTGGTCGCGGGGGAAAAATACGCGGCGGAGCGCGCCGAGTGGGAGCAGGCGGTGGCCGCGTTGAACGAGGCGGTGGACGTGGCGCTCAAGCGCTATGTCGCCGGGAAGGCCAGTTACTACGAAGTGCTGGAGGCGCAGCAGCAGCTTTTCCCGGCGGAAAATCAGCTGGCCCGC
>CALNBE010000230.1 GCA_937874455.1 uncultured Opitutia bacterium
ACGAACCAAACCATACTTTCCCCACCAAATACCCACCAAAAAAACAGAGCCAAAACACTAAATACACCGCCCCAAAACAAACACTCCCACGCAAAATCCTCATCATCAGAAAGACCAATTCGCCCAAACGAAAACCAAAAAAAACCCCCTAAAAAAACCGCCACCGCCTGCCACCACAGGCTCTCAATCGAGCCTACCTGCCTCGCCAGCGATACTGTCAGCCACAGCACACCCCCGATTACCAGCACCACAAATACCCAGCCCCACCACGGCATCGATAGCTTGTTGGCTCTCATCCACCACCACTCCCCAAAAACCTGCGAAAAATCAACCAAAATCCCAGCAACCCCTGCATTTAAGAAACTAAAAGATGCCAGGCTCCGTCTGTCTTTGTGACCAGTTTCCGCCTTCCCAGCACACTCGAATCCCGCCACCGCACAAAGATCCATGACCGGCCGATCCTCGCGGGAAAAAACTCTTATTCCCCCTTTTTCGCGGCAAAACGTGCCCTTTCGGTGTGTTTTGAGCTCTGCGGTTCGCGTTGGTTTGTATTTTCACCCAAAAACGCCTCAAACGGCCCCATCTGCCAACAAAAAACCCGCATGTTTATGCGGGTTCTTCTTTAATGGTCGGGCCGAGAGGATTCGAACCTCCGACCTCTTCGTCCCGAACGAAGCGCGCTAGCCAGACTGCGCTACGGCCCGACATCAAAGAAAGAAGCCGGGTATAAGGACGCTTCCGAAGGATCGTGCAAGCGAAAAATCACTTTTCGGCATGGAGGAAATTGCCCCTGCCAGCAGGCCCGCGGCCAACGCAGTTTCTCCTTTACCTTCCCATCCCCCTCGCTTGTCCTGCCTCTCCGGCGTTTTTCTCCATGAAAACGCTCTGCCGTTTCAACCAACACACCCAACTCAAACTCGCTTTCACACCATGGCCGGAGTCGGAAAAATACTCAAACAAGCCCAGCGCATGCAAAAACGCATTGAGGAGGCGCAAGCCGCCCTCGCTGACGAAACCATCGAGATTTCCCATGGCGGCGGCGCGATCAAAATCGTCATCAACGGTCACAGCGAGGTGCGCGCCATCAGCTTCGATCCCGAATTCCTCAAGGAGGACAAAACCTCGATTGAGCAAGCCTTGCTCGCCGCGCTCAACGAGGCCACCGCCAAGGCCAAGACGCTGCACCAAAGCAAAATGAGCGCCGCCACCGAGGGATTTGCCCTGCCGTCGTTCTAAACAAGAAAACCGCGCCGCGGAGAAAACCTCCTCCGCAATTTTCCCGCCCACATGTCTCCGGCCTTTGAAAACGTCCGGCAGTTGCTCAAACAATTGCCGGGCCTCGGACACCGTTCTGCCGAGCGGCTCGCCCTGCATTTGCTGGTCGAACGCCCCGACCGGCTGCCGCCGCTGCTGACCGCACTGGGACAGGCCGCGGAGAAAATCCACCGCTGTCCCCACTGCGGCCACCTCTGCGAGGAGGAAACCTGCCTGATTTGTGCCGACCCGCGCCGCGACGCCCGGCGCATCTGCATCGTCGAACAAGTCCCCGACCTGCTCGCGCTCGAACGCTCCGGTGCCTATCACGGCCACTACCATGTGCTGCACGGCAAGCTTTCCCCAATTCAGGGCATCGGCCCCGAACAGCTCAATTTCGCCCCACTGGCTGCGCGATTCGCCGCAGAGGAAATCAGCGAAATCATTCTCGCGCTGTCCAACGACATCGAGGGCGAGGCCACCTGCCACTACATCCAGGACACTTTTCTCCGCGAACGGCCAAACATCACCGTCAGCCGGATCGGCTTCGGTCTGCCCAGCGGCAGCGGCCTAACCTTCGCCGACCCCGCCACCCTGAAAAGCGCCATCGACGCCCGGCGCAATTATCTCTGAGCCTGCCTCCATGCACGCCTACCCCGCCTCGATCGAAAACTTTTGGCTGGCCTGCGCCCGGCAGGCCACTGGGGAAAATGAGGATACCGCCGCCTTGGAGAAAATTCGCCCCGCGGTGCAAAAACTCAGCGACCTCTTCACCAAGGAGCGTCCGGAAAAAGGATTCCCCGACTACGCCGCCGATCCGCTGCTGCGCACCGCCTACGGGCTGTTTTTCTTTCCGCAAAGTTTCCTCCGCGCCCGCATCGCACTCGACCAAGCACGGCGCTTCCGGCACTGGCAGCCCACGCCCGCCGCAGTCTGGCGCATTCTTGATCTGGGCAGCGGCCCCGGCCCCGGCGGGCTGGCGCTCTCCGCCGCCTTGCGCGAACTGGCCCCCGCACAGCCGCTCGCACTCACCGCGCTTGATCATTCCCCTTCCGCCTTGCAACAGCTGCGAGAGCTGGCCCCTTCCGTGTTCCCGGAACAATTTTCCCTCGCCACTTTTCCTGCCGACCTCCGGCACGCTGCGCACCAGACGGAAAGCCTGCCACCCCAGGATCTCATCATCATCAGCTTTGCTGCCAACGAGCTTTTCGGCCCCGATACCGCCGCCCTGCAACGCTGGTTGCGTTCCCTCCGCTCGCAACTCAAGCCAGATGGGCTGCTCTTGGTGCTGGAACCCGCCCTGCAAACCACCGCCACCACCCTGCAACGCACCGCCGATGCGCTCGCCAACGGTCCCGAATTTTTCCGCTGGGCCCCGGAACTGGGCGGACATCCCTGCCCGCTGCTGGCCGGGGGAAAACACTGGAGCCATGAGGTGCGCCGCTGGGAAGCGCCGAAATCCGCAGCCTTCCTCAATCGGCAGCTGTTCCGCGACCTCTCCGTGCTCAAATTCGCCTACACCGCCCTAGGGGCCCAACCGCCCGCCCCCCTGCCCGCCACGCCGCAATTGCTCCGGCTGATCTCGCCGCTGGAAGCGCTCAAGGGGCGCCTGGTCTTTGCAGCCGTCACGGCTCAGGGAGAAAAAATCACCGTGGACATTCCCACGCGCGGCCTGTCCAAAAGCGAAATCAAACGCCACTTGTCCGCTTGGGAACGCGGCGACATCGCCGCCGTCACCACCTTGCACCCCTTGGGGCAGGAGGGATGCTTTCGCCTCGCCGCCATCGGCGAATTGCAACCCGCCTACCGCTGGAGCGAAAAAAATCCGGCCTATTCCAGTACGCTTTGAAGCTGGCAAGCCCGGCCGCTTTTCCCAGCATCCCGCAGCATGGCTGAACTGTCCGCTCCGACTCCCCCGCCAAAACCTCAGGGGAAAATTGCTATCCTCCTCGCCCGGCTGCGCCACTTCAACGACCGGGTTTGGAGCACCGACTCGCTCAACGACATTTCCCTCGCGGGCAAACTCACCGCGCTCTACCGCATCCTGACCATCTCCATCAAGGGCTGCCTGCAAAACAAAATCCCCATGCAGTCCGCCGCCCTCGCCTACTACTCTCTCATGTCGCTCGGCCCGGTCATTGCTCTCGCACTGATCATCTCCGGCTTCATTTTAAAGAGCGACAACAATCAGGGCGAGGAACAGTTCAAGGCCGCCATCGTCAGCATCATTCACGAGGTCGTGCCGCAAACCACGGTGGAGACAGGCTGGAGCGACGAGGAGCAACTCCTGCTCGAACTCAGCGGTACGCCCGCGGAGGAAAATGCACTCCTGCTCCCGGAGGAAAACACCACCGCCGCCCAAGCGCGCTCGCTCAAGGACATCAGCGCCACACTCGACCAGCTAATCGACCGGCTCATCCAAAATGCCGCCAACGGCCAAGCGGGACTGGTCGGGCTCTCCATCCTCATCGTGCTGGCAGTGCTGATGATTTCCCGGGTCGAAAACACTTTTAACTCCATCTGGAACGCCCAGTTTGGCCGAAGCTGGAAGGATCGTTTTATCAATTATTTCGTCTTCATCGTCCTCGCCTTCCTCCTCGGCTCGGCCTCGCTCACCATGGTGTCCGCCTCGTCAATCGCCAGAAATGTCGCCGCCTCCGAGCAAACGCTCGCGATGGACGACAGCTTTCTGTCCGGCCTTCCCGATCAGGTGACCGCCTTCCTTCAGGGCAGCGCCCCAACCGTCATCTCCATCGTCCTGCTCACCCTGCTCACCACCGCGCTCAACAAATTCATGCCCAACGTGCGGGTGCGCTGGAAACCAGCGCTGTTCGGAGGACTCGTCGCCGCCCTGCTGATCGTCGGCAACCAAAAAATGGCCGTGCTCTACGTCAGCAAAGTGGTTTCCTTCCAAAGCCTCTACGGCGAACTGAGCATCGTGCTCATCCTGATGTTCGGCATGTACCTCACCTGGCTTTTCCTCCTCATCGGCGGACAGGTCAGCTACGCAGTGCAAAATGTTCGCTTCCTCGCCGACAACCGCACTTGGGAAGGATTGAGCACGCGAATCCGCCACCTGCTCTGCCTGGGCTGCCTCGCCGTCATTGCCCGTCGTTTCCGCAACGGCCAACCCGCCCCCACCGGCGAGGAACTCGGCAACTTGCTCCGCGTGCAGGGCAGTATCATCGCCGAATGCACCAAGCGGCTTGTCGAAACAGGACTGGTCTCCACGATCATCGAGCAGGATCTCCGCGAACCCGTGCTCCGCTACCAACCGGCCCGGCCGCTCGACCAGCTCAAGCTCGGAGAAATTCGGGAAATCCTGGAAACCAAAATCGCCGGGGTGCGTCTCGATTTCGTCAACGACAGCGACCCGGCCCTGCCTTATTTTCAAAAAAGCTTCGCCGCGATGCTCCAGCAACCGGACATGCAATTGACCCTCGACAAGCTGCTCGCCCAGACTGAGCCCGCCGCCTGAGCCCGAGGGAAAAATTCCTCCGCGCTGCGGGGAAAATCAACCCGCGACCAGATCGTATTCCTGCGCGCCAGTGACCGTCACTTCGCAAAACTGCCCCACCGGCAGATGCGCTGGCACCAGCACGTTGCCGTCGATTTCCATCGCGTCCGCCGCGCTGCGCGCCACACCGGGGGCCTCCACCAGCACCCGCATTTTCCGGCCCACCTTCTCCCGGTTTTTCTCCTCTGAAAGCCGTTGCAGCAATTCCATCGCCCGCCGCCAGCGGGACTCCTTGGTTTTGTGGTGCACCTGTTCCTCTTTTTTCGCCGCCGGAGTATCCTCCTCGCGGGAATAACGAAATACCCCGACCCGCTCAAAGCGCGTCGCCTCAATGAAAGCTAGCAGCTCCGCGAAATCCTCCTCGGTCTCGCCGGGGAAGCCGACGATGAAGGTGGTGCGGATCGCCAAATCCGGAATCCCCGCCCGCATCCGCCGGAGCAAATCGCGAATGTAAGCGCCGTCCGTTTCCCGGCGCATCGCGCGCAGCATGTTGTCCGAGATGTGCTGCAGAGGCATGTCCACATAGCGCACCACCTTCGGGCAGGCGGCAATGGTCTCGATCAACTCGTCGCTCCAGTGCGCGGGATGGGTGTAAAGCAGCCGAATCCAAAAATCGCCCTCAATGGCGTTCAGCTCGCGGAGCAAAGTCGCCAACGACTCACCCTTGGAGGAATCCACCGGGCTGCGCTTGTTGGGCCGCGCCTCCGTCCAGTGGTCCATTCCGAAATAGGTCGTGTCTTGCGAAATCAAATTGATTTCCTTCACCCCTTCCGCCACCAGCGCCCGCGCCTCCTTCACCACCGATTCCACCGTGCGGCTGCGATGCCGTCCGCGGATTTTCGGAATGATGCAAAAACTGCACAGGTGGTTGCAGCCTTCGGCGATTTTGATGTAGGCGGCATGCTTGGGCGTCAGCCGGAAACGCGGGGTGTCGTAGTCGGGGATATAAACGGGTTTCTCGGTGACAAAATCCTGAATCGCGAAATCCTCCGACGCTAACTTGAGCTTCGGACCCAGCACCTTTTCGATCACCGGCACCACCTGCGTGATTTGGTCCAGCCCGATGAAGGCGTCCACCTCCGGCAGCAGTTTGGGCAGCTCGCCCTGATAGCGCTGCGACATGCAGCCGGCGACAATCAGCTTTTGCTTTTTCCTCCGCGGCGCGGCTTCCCGCATGTCAAAAATCGCCTGCAAACTTTCCTTCTTCGACGCGTCAATGAACGAGCAGGTGTTGACGATCACCACGTCGGCCTCGCGCGCGCCCGGGGTCATCGCCATTCCTGCCTTGTGCAGGTGTCCGATCATGATTTCGGAATCGATGAGATTTTTTGCGCAGCCGAGGGAAACGAGGCCTACTTTTACCATGTGTGTGAGGGAAAGCGCGGAGGAAAAATCTGCCTTTAATCAAAGCAAGATATTTCACCACGACCTCACGCTCGGGGATGCGCCTTGGAATAGGCAGCCTTCAGCCGGCTCAGCGTCACATGGGTGTAGATCTGGGTCGAGGACAACGAGCTGTGCCCGAGCTGCTCCTGGATCATTCGCAAATCCGCCTCGTGATCCAGCAGATGCGTCGCACAGGAATGGCGCAGCTTGTGCGGAGTAAAATCGCCGGGCAGTTCCGCCGCGGCCAGATAGCGCTTAAGCAAAAGCTGCACCGCCCGCGGATACATTCGCTCGCCTTTCGCGGTCTTGAACACCGGCGCGTCCGGCTCCGTGCGCTCCGACATTTTGGCCAAATTTTCCACCGCGCGCAGTGCGACTTCACCCAGCGGCACCACGCGGATCTTGTTTCCTTTGCCCAGAATCCGCACCAATCCCTTCGCAAAATCAAAATGCCCATGGTCCAGTCCGCACAATTCCGCCACCCGCAATCCGCCGCCGTAAAGGCATTCCAGCATCGCCTCGTCCCGCACCCTTTCCCAGGCGGAAATCCGCCCCGCCTCCTGTAATTGCTGCGGCGCCGCCAGCAGGCGGGCCATTTGCTTTTCCGTCAAAAACTGCGGCACGCGCTTGGGGATTTTCGGCGAGCGCAGCACGGTCCACGGCGACTCCTCCAAGATTTTCTCCCGCAGCAAAAAATCGAAAAATCCCCGGATCGCCGCCAGCTGATTGTGCACGGTTTTCCGGGTGTGGGTGCGCTGTTTTTCCACAATAAAATCCCGCGCCAGCCGCCGGTTGATTTCGCGAAAATCCCCGGAAAAATTCACTTCACTCCGCGCCCATAGGAAAAAATCCCGCAGCGCCTGGGCGTAATTGCGCCGCGTGTACGACGAGGTCTGACGCGCCTCCAGGCTTTGCACAAATGCCGCCACTTCCGCCGCGCCGGGGAAATTTTCCTCCGCCGCAGAGGAAAATGCCTCGTCCGGTGCATGCGTCACGGTCATGGGAAAATCAGGGGCGTTTCCCCTGCTCCGCCCGCACGGTGATGCCGATGCCGCCACGCACCGCAAACTCACCGACCACCTCCAGCCATACCGGCTCCAGCGCCTTGCCTAGGTCGTCGAGCATGATGTTCACCAAGTGTTCCTGAAAGCAGCCTTCGTTGCGAAAAGACCACAGGTAGAGCTTGAGCGACTTCGTTTCCACAATGCGCGGGCCGGGAATGTAGCGGATGGTGATGGTGCCGAAATCCGGCTGCCCGGTCGCCGGACACAGCGCCGTAAACTCCGAGGTTCGCAGCTCGACGACATAGTTGCGTCCGGGATGGCGATTGGGAAAAGTCTCCAGATGCTTCGAGGGCTGGTTCTTGTTTTTTCCCAGCAAAGTGATGTCGGAGAGATCTTCGGGCTGTGTCAGCATGCCCGCCAAGGCAAAGCATGGAGCCCGCTGGCGCAAAGCAAATTTACGCCGCGCCGTTTTCCTTCGGAGGAAAATTTCCTTCGCCCGCCCGACGCTCGCGAATCCGCCGCACCGCCCACGCGGCATGCTCCGCCACCATCGCATCCGGCCCCGCCGCCAGTTTTTCCAGCGCGGGCAAATCCGCCGCCGTACCGGTGTTGCCCAGCACCACGCAGGCGTTGCGCAGCCAGCGCGGCAGACGCAGGCGCTTGAGCGGCGTGCCGCCAAAACGCAGATTGTAATAATCCTCCGTCCACTCGAAGGAATCGCGCAAATTTTCCGGCAGCGGGCGGGGCTTGAGTTTTTCCTCCGCGCTCGCCTCCGCCCAGCGGTTCCACGGGCAGACGTTCAAACACTCGTCGCAACCAAACAGGCGGTCGCCCATCGCCTCCCGAAATTCCTCCGGGATCACGCCGTCGTGCTCGATGCTCAGGTAGGCGAGGCAGCGCCGCGCGTCGAGCTGGTAGGGTCCGGTGATCGCCTGCGTGGGACAGGCGTCGATGCAGCGGGTGCAACTGCGGCAGCGGTCCGGCTCCGGCGTGTCCGGCTCCAGTTCCAGCGTGGTGAAAATCGTGCCGAGCAAGAGCCAGGTGCCGCGTTTCCGATGCACCAGAATCGTGCTTTTCCCCTGCCAGCCCAGGCCGGCCTGCGAGGCCAGCGGCTTCTCCATCACCGGCGCGGTGTCCACGCAGGGTCTTTGCTCCCCGCCGAGTTCGCGCATCGCGGTGCAGAGTTTCTTCAGCCGTTTGAAGAGAAAATTGTGATAATCCTCGCCCAGCGCGTAACGCGCCACTTTGTAGCCGACCTGAGGATACGGCTGGTAGTAGTTCATCCCGACCATGATGATGCTGCGCGCCTCCGGGAGGAAATTGGGCGGGTGCAGGCGGCGGTCGTTGTTCCGCTCCATCCAGCCCATCGAACCGTGCTGTCCCTCCGCGATCCATTTCAAATAATACTCGCGCCGCAACGCGGCCGCGATGCCGACGACCCCGAACGCTTGAAAGCCCAGTTCCTCCGCCATCACCCGCAAGCGGGTCTTGAGCGGCGATGCGTTTTCCGGCGCAGTCATGACAGTCGAGGCAAAGGAAATTTTCCCGCTCAGTCAAAAAACGTGGTCACGCGTTCGATGATCTCCGCCACCGGGGCGAGTTTTCCTTCGCCCTCGTAACCACAGGCCAGCAAGCCCTCCGCAGGATCAATGATCGCGTGGCCGCGCGCGCGCAGTGTGGCGAGATTCGCCTGGGTCGCGGCGTGCCGGAGCATTTTGCCGTTCATCGCCGGCGCCAGCATCACCGGGGCCGGAGTGGCGAGGTAAATGCTGGTCAGCAAGTCCGGCGCCAGTCCGTGCGCGAAACACGCCAGTGTGTGCGCGGTCGCCGGAGCCACCAGCAGCAGGTCCGCCGTGTCGGCGATGTCGATGTGCCCGGGTTGCCAGCCATTTTGCTCCGCCCACAAGTCCACCGCGACCGGATGGCGTGACAGCACTTGCAGGGTGAGCGGTTGGATAAATTCCGTCGCCTCCTTGGTCATCACCACCCGCACTTCCGCGCCGAGCTTGATCAGTTGCGAGATGATGTCCGCCGCCTTGTAAGCCGCGATGGACCCGGTGACGCCGAGAACGATTCTTTTGCCGTGAAGAAAAGGCATGTTCCCAGCAAAAGCCCCGCCGCCGTTTTTGAAAGCGTCAATTATCTGAGACGGACGGCGTCATTTCCTTTGCCGTTTCCCGCTTCAATTGCTCCGCCAGCGACACCGTGCTGTAATGGCCCGGACGCCGTTTCACGATTTTTTGGAAGAAAAGATTGTTCGGGATCTGCACCAGCAGGCCGCTGTCGTCGCGCAAGGTGGTGTAGGCGAAATTCAAATTTACCACGGTGCCCTTCACCGCCGGATCGAGAAACTCCAGCTCGTCGCCAATCTCGTAGGGGCGGAAGAAAAGGATCAGCACCGTGCAGGAAACATTGCTGAGCACGCTCCAGACCGCGACAAAACCCAGCGCGACCAGCGCCAGCGTCGCACTCAACATCGTCCACAGACCGCCCAAGTCGGCGCCGTAAACCCCGCAAATCGCAATCACTGCGGCCAGCACCAGAAACAACTTTACCGCCCGCTTCGCCGGCCCGGAAAAAGTCGGACTGGTTCGCGCCGCCAGAAAATCAATGCTGCGGCGAATCGCCGCATTCAGCAAAAACGCCACGACCAAGATCACCACCACCGTCGGCAGCTCCCGCACCGTCGCCGCCGCCACCTCCTGCAAGGCCTGCCACGTTTCCTCTTTGACTCCCAAAATCATGCGCCGACAACAAGATCAGGACTTTCCCCCGCGCAAGTCTTAGTTTCCTCCGCGCTCAAAAACGCCAGCTCACGCCGACTTCGACCATTTGCGAAAGAAACGAGGGGTAATCCTTTTTGTCGTGCCGGGTGGAGCAATTACAGTCGTGCCAGATGCCCCAGGAATCATAATAGCCGCAGTCGTCGCTGCCGTTGGCCGGGGCATTGTACATCAGCCGATAGCCGACAAAAATGTTCAAGTGCTCCACCGGACTGTAGTTGAGCCGTAGCCCCATTTGGACCAGCAAATCCGCCGAGGTGCCGTTGTTGCCTTTGTGGGTGCCGTCGGTGTGCGTGGCCCCGCCGCCAAGGCCCACCAGCGCCCCCAGTTGAAAATCGCCCAAATTCAGACCGCCCTCGACATTCGCCAGCAAACCATAGCGCTGCGCTTCCGCGGAGAAAAACACGCTGTCGCGCCAGTAATCCCCGGTGGTTTCAAAATAGACCAGCTCGACTCCGACGCGCAGATAAAACTTCCGGGCGTAATTTTGCTCAAAACCGTAAAACGCCAGCGAGCCGCCCCAGCCCTCCTGATGCTCCACACTGGAAACCGTGTTGAACACATACAACGCCGAAGCCTCGACCCCCATGCCCATGCGCGGCGAACGGGCGGAGGAAATCGTATCGGGTGGAACGGCGGCATCCCAGTCCGGCGGCGCAAAGCTGGGAGCAGCTGGCTTCGTCCAATTGTCATCCCAGACACGGGGCGCGTCATTTTCCTCCGCAGACACCGCCAGCAAAGGAAACAGCAGCCACGACAGGCAAACGGGGAAAAGGCGCGGGAAACGCACAGCATGCGACGGGTTCATGCGCCAAGTGTTTAGCCATTTCCTTCGCGTTTCACAGGAAATAAACCATGCGGAACGCCCCCGCGATGCCGGTGGATTTTCTACGCGCCCGAACCGATTTCCTCCGCGAATTTTCGTTCGCCGCGGAGGGAATCTCGACCATGCTGGGCGTCCTTACTCATGGGAATTTTGGAGCCATTTCAAGACGACTTCATGCAGCGTGCGCTGCTCGGGCTGGTGCTCGCCTCGATGAATTGCGCCTGCCTCGGTGCCTATGTGGTGCTGCGGCGCATGGCCTTTGTCAGCACCGCGCTCACCCACACAATTTTGCCCGGAGTGGTCTTCGCCGTGCTGCAGGGATTCTCGCTTTACTGGGGCGCGTTGGGCGCGGCGGTTTTCACCGCGCTGGCCATCGGCGGCATTACCAACCGCCGGGATTTGCGCGAGGACACGGCGATTGGCGTGGTCTTTTCCTTCATGTTCGCACTGGGCATTCTGCTGATGATGCGGGCGCAATCGCCGACCGAATACACGGGACTGCTTTTCGGTAGCGTGCTTGGGGTGAGTCCGCGGGACTTGTGGGTCATCGCAGGCGTCACCGCGCTCATCATGCTCTTTCTTTCGCTCTTCCACAAAGAGTTGGAGCTGGCCTCCTACGACGAGGAATACGCGCAATTCCTCGGCATGAAGCCGGGACGGCTTCGCACCCTGTTGCTGCTGTTGGTGGCGCTGAGCACCGTTTCCTGTGTGCAACTGGTCGGCGCACTGCTCACCACCGCGCTGCTCATCACGCCCGCGGCGGCGGCGGTGTTGCTGGCTCAAACCCTGCGCGGGGTGATGGTGCTGGCCTCCCTCATCGGCATCGCCAGCGGCGTGGGCGGGCTTTGGCTCTCCTACACGGTTGACCGGCTGCCCGTCGGCGCGGCGGTGGTGATGGTTTGTTCCGCGCTGTTCTTCATCGCCTTGGTTTACAAAAAAGCCGCCGAAGCTTTCCGCCGCAGACGGGCGGTGGCTTCGACGGCGCTTTGACCGGAGGAAATTTCCTCCGCGGCGATCAGGCGCTGGCGATGATCCGGGCCTTGATTTCCGCAACCGGCAGCGCGCCCAGCGCATTGGGCGCCAGACGGTTTTCCAGCAGCGCGGGCAACGCGGTCAGCTTTTCGCTCAGCACCAAATTGCGGTTTGCGCTCACCTCGTCCACCCGGTCCACCGGAGTGAAGCGTGGCGCGGCAATCAGGGCCTCCGGTTTCTCGCGAATGATCTCCGCAATGGCCAACACCGCATCGCCAAAGCGTTCCAGCTCGGCCTGGGTGTAGGATTCAGTCGGCTCGATCATCAGCCCGAAAACCTCGGGGAAGGCGACAGTTGGCGCATGAAAACCGAAGTCGAGAAAGAGTTTCCCGACCCGGGCAATGGCCGACGCCTTCGGGATGCCGACAGCTTCCAGCTTGTGGAAATCCTCCTCGGTCAGCGTGAGGATGAACTCGTGCATCCCGGGAATTTCCCCCGCGCCCGTCGGCAGCGAAGGATAGGCCTTGCCCAGTTTTTTGAAGAGGTAGCGGGCCGACAAAACCGCCATCGCGCTCATGCGGCGCACGCCTTCGCGCCCCAGACGCTGGAGATAGGTGTAGGTGCGGACCTTGTGCCCGAAGTTGCCCCAGTGACGGTGAAAGGCCCCGATGCTGTGCTTGGGGCGCACAGGAACATACTGGCCGTCGCGTTTTTCGATCTGGAAACCGGGCATGAAGTCCACCAAACGGTGCGAGACCGCCACGATGCCGTCGCCCGGACCGCCACCGCCATGGGGAATCGACCAAGTTTTGTGCAGGTTGTTGTGCACCGCATCGACGCCCAGCTCGTCCAGATTGAGCCAGCCGGCAATGGCGTTCATGTTCGCGCCGTCCATGTAAACAAGTCCGCCGACCTCGTGAATGCGCGCGGCCATGCGCTTGAAGTTGGTTTCAAAAATACCGGAGGTATTCGGATTCGTCACCATGATGCCCGCGATCCGCGGACCGAACTCGGCCAGTTTTGCCTCGAAATCCTCCAGATCGACTTCGCCGCTGGGTGCCGCCTTGAGGATGACGATGCCCGCGTGCTGGCCGTTGATTTTTCTCACATCAAAACCGGCGGTGGCAGCGGTGGCGAAATTGGTGCCGTGGGCGCTGCTCGGGATCAGCAGCACATTGCGGGCATGGTCGCCGCGCAATCGATGGTAACCCTGAATCATTTTCAGCCCAACCAGCTCGCCTTGCGCCCCAGCCACCGGCATGGTGGTGAGCCCGGCCAGTCCGGTGATGCCCTTGAACCATTCCTGAATCTGGTACAGCACCTCCAGCGATCCCTGCGCGTCGGCAATCGGCGCTTGCGGATGCAGGTCGGTGAAACCAGCCAGCCCCGCCGCCCAATCGTTGAGGTACGGGTTGTACTTCATGGTGCAGGAGCCGAGCGGGAAGCAGCCGGTGTCTGGCGAGACATTCAATTCGGCCAGACGCTGGTAGTACTTTTTCAATTCCTCCAAGCCAAAACTCGGCAAATCCACCGGCGTGGTGCGGAGGAAATTTTCCGGCACTTCCGGCACCGCAACCGGACCGGCGGACTTGCCGTAGCGCGCTTCAAAGAAAGCGATCAGCTTGTCGCAATCCGCCTCGCTTTGCAGGTCGCTGAAGGAAATTTTCAACAGCGGGCAGCCGCAGGGAGTGCGGCCGGTGACATCGACGCCGAGGTGCAATCCGGCCTGGCGTCCGGCCTCGATCACCGGAGCCACCGGTTCGGGCAACATCAGGGAAAATTCGTTCCAGAACGGCGCGGCGGCGTAAACTCGCTTCAGTCCGGGAATCCCGCCCAAAGCCGCCGCCACCCGGTGGGCTTTTTCCTTCCCGGCCAGCGCCAGGGCGCTCATGCCTTTTTCGCCGCGCGCCAGCGTCACCGCTCCAGCCAGCGTGGCGATGTAAGCCTGGTTGGAGCAAATGTTGGAAGTGGCCTTGTCTTTGCGGATGTGCTGCTCGCGGGCGCTCATCACCATGATGATGCAGTCGCGTCCGGCGTTGTCCTTGGCCTTGCCGACAAAACGACCGGGAGTGGCGCGCACGTCGTTTTTCGTCGTTTCGTTGTGTCGCACCGCAAACAGGCCCAGTCCGGGGCCGCCGAAACTCGGGCCGAGGGCCAAATGCTGCGCCTCGCCGCAAATGATGTCCGCGCCCTTTTTCCCATAGGCAGCGGGCGGTTTCAAACCGCCGGTCGCGAGCAAAAGCGGATCGACAATCGCAATGGATTTTACGCCAAGCCCGGCGGCAAGGTCCGTCAGCGCATCAACATCCTCCAACAGGCCGAGATTGTTGGTTTGCGGAAAGGCGATGCCCGCCAGTTTCGGGCCAAGTTCTTCGGCGCGGGCGCGCAGTGTGGCAATGTCCAGCCGCCCGGTTTCCTCCGAGGGTTTTACGTATTCCACCTTCACCGCAGTTTCCGCAATGTGGGTGTTCACGACTTCCTTGTCGGCGGGAAAAATGTTGTCGGCCACCAGCACGGTGTCACCGCCCTTGCTCAGCCGAATCGCGCAGCAAATGGATTCGAACAGCGCGGTGGCGCGGTCGTAAAGCGAGGAGTTGATGGCCTCAAAGCCAGTCAACTGGTGCAGGGCGCACTGGTAAATCCAATGGGTGACCAGCGTGCCTTGCGAGCGCTCGGGCTGGTAAGGCGTGTAGGAGGTGGTCAGGTTGCGGATGCCGAGGAGAAAGGGGGCGATTTCGTGGGTCGAATAGGCCTGCAGTCCGTCGCCCAAAAAGGCGGGAAGGACTTTGTTTTTCGCCGCCAGCGTTTTCATTCGTTCGGCCAAGGCTTGATAGTCCATTTCCTCCGGGATCGGCAGGGCGGAGGAAAATTGCACCTCCGCCGGAATGTGCCGGTAGAGGTCGGAGAATTTTTCCAAGCCCAAGGAGGAAAGCATCCGGGCAATTTCCTCCTCGGTGGCGGGAATGTAATGGCGGGCCAATTCCCTTTCGTTAACTAGGCTGGGATCGTAAGACAAGGTGGTCATGATGGATAAATAGGGAGTAAGTTAAAAACGACGAACGGTGATGAAGCTTTCCCCACGGTCAAGATTCATAGAAACACTCGTTCAAGATAATCTTTGCCAACAAGAAACAAAAAGAGCGGCCGCAACTCGCGGCCACTCTTGTTGAACAGTAACAGCGTTCAATCAGTCAGGAATCGAACAAACTTAACTTAGCGGAGGAAAAGCAGTTCCTGATAGGACGGCAGCGGCCAGAGATCGTCGGCAACAATTTCTTCCAGCGCGTCGGCGGCTTCGCGAGCCTTCAACATCGCAGGAATAATTTTTTCGCAGGCATAAGTCGACTTGGCATGCGGATCGCCCTTGGCTGCGTCGCGAATCGCTTCCAGCCCGTCCAGCGCAGCGACAAAGGCGGTCTGCAGCGCCACCACTTTTTCCAGAACGCCATCCTTTACGGAAAGCTCACCCAAGCTGTTGCGGGCTTGCGCCAGCTCGACGACATAGCGGTTGACCGCCGGATACAGCTGCGTGCGGCCGATTTCCAGCACCAGCTTGGATTCCGTGAGAATGGTGTTGATGTAGCTTTCGAAGGT
Source organism: uncultured Opitutia bacterium (assembly GCA_937874455.1). Classification (GTDB taxonomy): domain Bacteria; phylum Verrucomicrobiota; class Verrucomicrobiia; order Opitutales; family UBA953; genus CALNBE01. The sequence continues at coordinate 15,337 of CALNBE010000230.1, forward strand.
CAGCTCCTCGCGCGATTCCAGTTCGCGCTTGGTCAGCACCCCTTGGCGCTTGAAGGTTTCGATCGTGCTCTTGGCGGTCACCTCCACCAGCGCTTCCGGCGTAGTGCGGAGGTTTTTCAGTCCGCGCTTGGCGGCCTCGGCCTTCCACTCGTCGGAATAGCCATTGCCGTTGAAGATGATAGAGCCGTGGTCGTTGAGGATTTCCTTCAACAACTTTTGCAGCGCGGCATTGAGCTTCTTCGGGTCACCCTTGGTTTCCTTCTCCAGACGGTCGGCAATGAACTCCAGGGAGTCGGCGACAATTGTGTTGAGGAGGAAAAGTGGACCGGCGATCGAGAAGTTCGACCCCACGGCGCGAAACTCAAACTTGTTTCCGGTGAAGGCAAAGGGAGAGGTACGATTGCGGTCTCCGGCATCCTTCGGGAGCAACGGAAGGGTGTCCACGCCGATCGACATCGTGCCAGCCTTCTTGGAGGACGAGGCGCTGCCGCTCTTTTGCAGCTGCTCAAAGACATCTCCCAGCTGGCTGCCCAGATAGACCGAGAGAATGGCCGGTGGCGCTTCATTGGCACCCAAACGGTGGTCGTTGCCCGGCGAAGCGACGAAGGCGCGGAGCAATCCTTGGTGGATGCTCACGGCGCGCACTACGGCGGTCGCAAAAGTGAGAAACTGCGCGTTTTCGTGCGGGGTTTCACCAGGGTCCAGCAGGTTACCCACCTTGCCGCTGCCGAGCGACCAGTTGACGTGTTTGCCGGAGCCATTGACGCCTGCAAAGGGCTTTTCCGCGAGGAGACAGACCAGTCCGTGCTTGCGCGCCACCTTCTTGAGGATGGTCATGGTCAGCTGCTGGTGGTCGTGCGCCACGTTGGCCGTTTCAAAAATCGGCGCGACTTCATACTGGCCGGGAGCCACTTCATTGTGCCGGGTCTTGATCGGAATCCCGACTTTGAAGCACTCGTGCTCGACTTCCATCATGTAGGCCAGCACCCGCTCCGGAATGGTACCGAAATATTGGTCTTCAAATTCCTGTCCGCGGGCCGGCTTGGCCCCGAAAAGCGTGCGTCCGCAGGTGTAGAGGTCGGGGCGCAGGTGGTAGAGCCGGGCGTCGACCAAGAAATACTCCTGCTCGGGGCCGGCGGTGGCTGCGACAAATCCAGTTTCGCTATGGCCGAAAAGCTTCAGCACGCGTTGTGCTTGCCGGTTCAGGGCGTGCATGGAGCGCAACAGCGGGGTTTTCTTGTCCAGTGCTTCTCCGGTCCAGGAAACAAAGGCGGTCGGAATGCAGAGCGTGGAACCGTTGACACCTTCCATGATGAAGGCCGGCGAGGTCACGTCCCACACAGTGTAACCACGCGCTTCAAAAGTGGCGCGAATACCACCATTGGGGAAAGAGGAGGCGTCAGGCTCGCCCTGAATCAGGGTTTTGCCGGAAAAAGAGGCCAAAGCACTGCTACCGGAAGGCTCGTAAAAGCTGTCGTGTTTTTCCGCAGTCAGCCCTGTCAACGGATAGAAAACGTGCGCGTAGTGCGTCGCACCGTGCGCCAATGCCCAATCCTTCATCACCGAGGCCACCACATCTGCAACCGTGGCGTCCATCTTGCCGCCGTTTTCGATCACATTCTTCAGGCTCTTGAAGATGTTCTTCGGCAAGCGTTTTTCCATCTTTTCGAGGGAAAAAACATTTATACCGAAAACATTTTCCACCTTCTCATTCTTGTAATCAAAGGAGGATGTTTCCTCGGTCAGGGATGCGATCCCTTCAATTGCCTTACGTCGTGCAGCGTTTCCACTCATGGGTATTTGTTTTTAATGGTTGGGAGTTAAAGTGTGTGTATGCGCTCTTTCATGCAACAGGCGTGCCAATGGCAAAAATCATCCCCTTTTCCCAAGCCACAGCCCAAATTTAGTCAAATTAACCAAATTTTGCACAATTTAACGCAAATGCGCGATGTAGGCTTGTCCGCAAACTTGCACAGGCCGCCGCATTCCTTGTTGCAAATAAGCATGCGCGTCGACGACCGCATGGGACAAAGATTTCCCTCTCGCCAAATGCGCCGCAATGGCCGAGGCCAAGGTGCAGCCGCTGCCGTGCGTGTTGGTCTTCGCCTGGCGTTTCGCCCGGAAAATTTGAGTAACGCCCCCAGGGAAGGCCAGCACGTCCTGCAGCTCCGGCGTGTCTGCGTGCCCGCCTTTGAGCAAAAGGGGACGGCCAAGTTTGTCCGCCAGACGCCGTGCGTCCTCCTGCATCGCCTCCGGGGCGATCGCGGGACGATGCCCGAGCAAAATTGCCGCCTCATCCAGATTGGGGGTGATGAGCGCGGCGCAGGGGAAAAGTTTTTCTCGCAAGGCCTCCACGGCACTTTCCTCCAACAACCGCGCCCCGCTGGTCGCCACCATCACGGGATCAAGCACCAGCGGCACGGTCACATTTTCCTCAACGAAACCAGCAACCGCCTCGATAATGGCCGCGTTGAGCAGCATGCCGGTCTTGATCGCCCCAACTTGAAAAAACCGCGTCACCTGCCGGGCTTGCTCCACCACAAAATCCGGGGCCACGGGGAAAAGTCCCGACACGCCTTCGGGATTTTGAGCGGTCAAACAAGTGATCGCGCTGGTGGCGTAAGCCCCGTTGGCCGCCATCGTCAGCAAATCGGCCTGAATCCCCGCCCCGCCGCCACTATCCGAACCGGCGATGGCAAGGGCAACAGGCAGGGGCGCAGAGGAAAGGATGTCGGGCATGGCTAAAGGCAGTCGGTTTTTCTCTGGCATGGAGAAAATCAAAGTCTCTGTTGAGCAAAAAACAAAACCGCCGGAGAACAAGTCTCGCGGCGGTTTTGCTCAGG